>JACPAR010000028.1 GCA_016180725.1 Candidatus Levyibacteriota bacterium
AGTTGAAGTAGTATCTACTTATCTTGAGCTGACAATAATTTTGACAAACGAAAATATAGATAAAGCTTTCTCCACAATCTCCGGTTACCAAAAAACTCTTAACAGCTAAAGTTATTTAAGATAAAGGGAATACTGCAGAACTTACAAGAGTCTTACTTTCTATTTACCAACATCACACTTTACTATAGCAAAATAAAACTCACTCAACAATCAGAAGGGAGGTGAATATTATGAGAGGCAGAAACTTTTTGATAGGCATAATCTTTCTACTTTTGGCAGGAGGGGTTATATTTGCTGTCTCAAATACTGCAAATCAACAATCAAACCCTGAAACTTCTATTACTCAACCTACCCAAAAACCTGTAGGCGGATCTGGTCCAACTGACTTAAATAATCAAAATGTTAAAACATTTGAAGTCACAGGTTCTCCTTTTCAATTTAATCCTAACGAAATTAGGGTTAAAAAAGGTGATCTTGTACAAATTGTTTTTAATAATCAGGAAGGATTTCACGATTTAACAATCGATGAATTTAACGCCAAGACTAAACAGATCCAGGCGGGTCAAACCGATACGGTTATGTTTATTGCAGATAAAACCGGGGTGTTTGAATACTATTGTAGCGTAGACGGCCACAGAGAACAAGGAATGGTCGGAAGCCTAATTGTAGAAGAATAAATCCGTAAATAAAATCACCCTGTCTTATTCTGTAAGCGGGGTGATTTTATTAAAAAAATTCTACCCAGAAAAATAAAAATTAAAATGCTTGCAAAAAGCATAAGGTATTCCCAAAAATAACCTGGTTGCTTATTTGTGGTTATGTCGTCCAGAGCAGCAAAATCCAAAAGCAGCAGAATAATTACAAAGCATAAAATCAATACATTTTTTATTGTTAGAATTGCTTTATCGCGACTCATAACCCAATACTAGCAGAGTGCTCCTGTTTTTCCAACCTTTTTGTAAGCACAAATACCAAATGGCTCCGAAGATTAAAAAGGCTATATGATTACTGCTTCCCTTTTACCGCACTTTGGACATAATAAATTTCTCTTGTCCTCATGAGTCTGCATGTTGATTTAAAATTTCTTTTTGCAATGCAAACAAAACAAGCTATATGCTCTGACTGGTTCCTGCCGGATATACATCCTTCTCACCTCCCCCTAATAACAGAAACGAAGATAGCAAGCAAATGTTACACCTAAAAGTACTAACAATATATCTTAATTCAGGATTAACCCGTCTTTACAACATATTGATCGCTTTTTTGGCCTCTTCTGCATTTGCGTAAGTTTTGTCCGGCAAATTATCCTCCAGCCATTTTTTTTCGTTCTTGGAAACATCAGACATACCATCGCAGGCTGCAATTATATCCGCTTTAGAAGCAGGATAGGTAATATCGTTTTCAAGATGAGACTTAACTTCTTTCATATGAGCCGGCATAGCCATTCCCTGTCCATTCATCATTAATCACCTCCTTTAGCAAAATGAGTAATCAGTCTATTCTAAAAACCGTAAAAAAGCGTAAGAATAAAGGAAAAACGAGGTAAGAATTCCATCAAGCTCCCTAACAACCAATAAACCTTAAATCAATAAATTTGGACAGGAGTTCCAGCCGACGTCCAATTATAAAGCCACTGAGCAGATGGGATAGAAAGATTTACGCATCCATGACTCATCGGATACCCGAAGTTATTGTGCCAGTATGTACCATGAATTGCGTATGACTGGTAAAAATACATAACATACGGCACATTAGGTAGATAATAATATCCGTAATACGCTGACCCACCCTGCATGAGCTGTGAAGGAATTTTTGTTTGTATTGAAAATGTCCCCCGAACAGTAGGGGTACTTGGCAAACCGCTTGAAACAGCCGTTTGGAAAACAATATTATTTCCTTCAAAGGCATACAGTGTTTGCTTAGACAAATCAATAGCTATGCGTTTTCCGCCTGTTTCTGCGCTTTGTGCAAACACAGGAACAGGAAAAAGAAACAGCAGGAAAAACGAAAGGAAAACTATAAATTTCTTCATAAATTAAATATTAATACTAGTTTTTAAATTGAGGTTTAAGAACCCGTAAGAAATAAGGTAGAAAAATCCAAGTTATTAATATGTTTTAAAGCACAAAGGGGTAAAATAATGCATGGCAAACTCAATATTTACCCAGAAGCAACACTTACTCTCCTGTCGTATACATCTTTTGCGCGATCTTTATGATCTATATAAGGTTCGTAATAATCCCAATTGTTGTAATTTACAAAAAGTCCAGATAGATACGCATACAAAGTTGGACTATCTACATCAAAGTAACCCTCCGGTATCTTTCTCCGATCAGGAAATCCAAGCGTATACGAGGTAACACGTACCTTTATTTCTTTCCCATTTGAGTTCATAATGGTTCGCTCATCTCTGACCTCCCCATCCCCATATGAACTTGAATCATAACGTTTAGGCTCAAGATAACCTTTTGCCAGTAGAACCTTTACTAAATCTGTACTTATACCAAGCCTTTCTCCTCGCCTCTCCCCTCTTAAAAACGCCTCCACATCTTCCCTTCTGTCTACTGGTGTTTCTTCATATCCCTCAAGACCACGATATACCGCTATAACCTCCTCTGCTAATTGAGCCCTATACTGCGAATATGCTCCGTAAATTTCTTGAAAAACAGATTCTTCTGTTAATACCTGCTGCTCTCCGGCCACTAATCCTAATGGTTGTGGTAATCCATCAAATACTACTTTTCCTAACCCATTTACTCCTGGCTCCTGATGTACTGCTCCATTTGCCCTAGGAGCTAATATTTTTTCAACGTTATTACCCATACTGCCATAGGACATGCTACACATCAGCTTAACAAATGTCAATATACATTTTTTTATATCTTATTTTGAGGTTTAATATCTTCTTGTCTCAAGTTCAACTTGGATGTATTTTACAGAAGGTACTTCTTTTTTTACTTTTTCCTGTATCTTATCAATTAGATGTTCTAGTTCGCGGGTTGTAAGCTGATCTTTCATATTTACATCAAGCATTACAAGCAAACGCTCAGAACCTATGTAAAGAGTTTTTAAATAACCTATAAGAAGAAGGCCGGATGCTGCCAGATCGGAAAATCCCTCCAGAGCCTGTGTTAACATAATAACGCTTCCGGATAAAAGCGCGACCGCAAGACTAAGAATAACATCCAGCACATCGACTAAAACAGATCCAAAAGCTTATTTTGTAAAATAATCATAAACTGCCTTTGAAATTTTAGCGATGCGCTCCTCTGCTCCCGCAGGGAAATCACTCTGCGAAAAAACAACAATAATATAATCTCCTTTTTTTGTATACACAATCCCCGCATCATGCGATAAGTAATCCAGTTCTCCTGTTTTATGCGCGATTACGGTTCCTTGCGGAAGATATTGTGGCAATTTGTCGTTGAGCTGCTGCTGTTTTAGTAAATCCAGCATTTCATTTGTATATTTTTTATTTGCCAACTTGCCTTTGTATAACTTTTCCAAAAAAAGGGCAATATCATAAGGGCTGGATACTGGCTCGTCTTCTTTAACAACTGATTCTTTAAATCCGTTTTTTTCTAAAAACGATCTAACGTTTGACAGCTTTACTTTCTCGCTTAATAAAAGCGCTGCGTAGTTATGAGAAATAGTAATCATTTGTTTTAACGCCTCGCTGACCCTAAAAGTTACTACACCATCTGTTAAATCGGCCGAATCAGGATCAATTCCGAATTCGCTGTTTAAAGCCGCTACATCTCCGCTTAATATTTCGTCTTCTTTAAGCTGGCCATTTTGAATTTGCTCAAAAGCTGTTGCCATAATCCATAATTTATAAAGACTGCCGACTTTATCTGTCTTATGATTGTCGATTGAATACGATTCGCCGGTTTTAAGGTTTTTGATTACAATACTGTACTCCCCTTTTGCGCCGGCTAGGGTTTTTTTTATTGTTTGCTCAAGATTTATCTGCGGAATTATTATCTCATTAAGCTTATAGATACTAAAAGAAATAATTATAATCACCAACAAAAATATTAGTTTTATTTTCCTCATATTCACTTGGTTTTTAAGTATTTATCAAAAAAATCAACAGACCTTTGTAAAGCAGTATCTAAGTTATTAGAAATATTGTGGTTATCACCTGAATAAGTATAAAATTCAACTGTTTTACCTGCATCTCTCATTGCATCGTTAAGCTTTTTGCTGAATAAAAGCGGCACTTCTTCATCTGCTTCCCCGTGATGAATCTGAACCGGCCCCGAAATATCTTTAACATAAGAAATCGGAGCAATTGATTTCCAAAATTGAGGATTTTCCTCCGGAGAGCCGTATTTTTCTATCAGCGCCTGCCTGCCCGGCCTCCTAAATGCCTGTTCTCTTTCGGACGGCATCCATGGCCTTGATCTTCTCCAGTTTTTAGCCATATCCTCGTAAGATGCAACAACGCCTGCCCAGATTACTCCCGCTTTAATATCTTTTGTCGTAACCATTGAACGAAGTGTTATGCTTCCCCCCATAGAATGCCCCCACATACCAATTTTAGCAGGATTTGCATCTTTATATTTTTTAATCGACGCAACAGCATTCAATACATCTACTGTATAGGCAGGTGAATAATATGCACCTTCCGGATTACCATCTGAGTTGCCATGACCGCGATAATCTGCCCTAAATACTATATAACCGCTTCTTGCAAAAGCATCTGTATAGGCACCATAGCGTTCTGTTGTTCTGTAATCTGCCGGAGGAATATATCCATGATTAAAAACAATAACAGGCCAGCCATTTGCAGGCTTTAACTGTCCTGAGTTTACCGAAGGATCGCCGACAGGAATAGTAAGAAGCGCATAAATTTTTAACCCGTCTGATTTATAGGAAGTGATGTATTGGTGATAATTACTCCCATCCGGCAAAACTTCTTCTATCTTAATATCGCTCCCCGGGTAACTTTTTTCCCGCATTGCCGTAATTGTAAGCGGATCAGGTTGCTGTTTTTCCTTAAAAACGACATTTGAAACTAAATTTTTGTTTGTTTGATTAAAATAAGAAAATAGAATAATTGTTAAAAGAAAAAGGCCAAGTAAAAAAATTCTAGCTATTAAATTTTTTTTCATATATATATTGTACTAAATATGGTTGAGAAAATACTTGATTTTTCCCGAAATAATACCATGTTCACACAAAATTCTTACATGTATTAAACATGATTCTTTAACGAAAGCGTTATTTTTAAGCTATGCAAACTCAACCCGATTTTGTAAAACCTTCATCTAAAATTTTAAGAGTTCCATTTGTTCCAAGCTCTGAAAACAGTATAAATACCATGCTTGAAATTGCTAATTTAAAACCGGGAGAAAAAATGGCAGATTTAGGATCGGGTGACGGAAGAGTTATTCTGGCATTTGCAGAAAATGGCGCAATAGCCTATGGCTACGAAATAGACGGAGCGCTTGTAATAAAAGCAGAAACTAGAATTTATGATGAAGGGCTTGACCAAAGAGCTTTTATTCACTGGGCAGATTATTGGGAAGAAGATTTGTCTGAATATGATATTGTTACAATTTTTGGAATAAGCTACATTATGGAAGAGCTTGGAGAAAAACTAAAAAAAGAATTAAAACCGGGCGCAAAAGTTATATCCAATGTTTTTACTTTTCCCAATTGGAAACCAAAACAAATAATTAACAACATCCATCTTTACATTGTGCCGTAAGAACAAGAAATACGCCATAAAAATTTATGGTCGTTATTTCTTGTTGTAAAACAAAACAATTTATGTTTTACCCTTACAAGCTTTGCAATCACCCGCGTGAGTTGCGCCAATGTAAACTGCCGAAGCTCCAACCAATATATAAACTAATTGCTCAACTCCTGCAATAGAACCAAGAGTTGCAGTAACAAGATTAAATTTAAAAAGTCCAACCAGTCCCCAATTAATAGCTCCGACAATAACCAAAATAAATGCTACCCCGTGTAATGCTTTCATTAATTAATCACCTCCCTCCCACCCTCCAAAAACGCTCTTTGAGCCAAATCTCGCCAAAGGCGGATAAGGCTAAAAGTAAGTTTAGGAGAGTCCTAGATAAATTTTTAAATTGTTTGAGTTTATGTCTTGGGCAAAAACAAAAAATATCAGCTTGTGAAGTTGACGAGGTAACAAAAGATATAACTGTTTTACCGGACTTCATGATAAGTAAAGCCCTGCCATTACTAACGTAACAATTGCATTGAATATTTGCAAGAGGTAAATTAGTAGAATATCCCACTTCGTCATTGCGAGGAAGAATCACTTGCAATGACGATTGTTATCCTAAAGCAATAGTGGACCGGATTTTAACTCAACCAAACCTTGTGGCCTTCTTCGCCAGTTGAGCAAAATACTCCTTCCCAACGCGTACCGTCTTTACGCTGGCCTGATTTTCTAAGAGCCGGCGCTTGGCATATAGCACAAGTTGCGTTAGAAACTTCTGCGGTAGATGAACCGTTTTTACTGCCTTCTGCTTTTTGAAAAGCAGGCGTGTTGGCAGTAAACTTTGTTGTAGTACTATTTTCCGGCTTCCAGCCTTTTGCCAAAACTGCCTTTTCAAACTCTTCAAATTTAGCCAGAAGACCTGTTCCGGTTGTATCACGAAGTGTAAAAAGCAAATGGAAACCTTTGTCCGATACTACTCTTGCGGTTACAGATGCTGGAGATTCTGGCAACATTCCTGCATTACTCTTAATCATTCTTACACCCCCTCTCAATACTAAGCATTTCAATACTCTCAATGTTTAAACATGCTTACTTTTATAACTAATTTTATCTAAAATTTCGGGAGTAGGAAAATATATTGCAGTTCCATTTGGTCCGGCTATATGAATACCGGAAAGTACTCCACCATTCTCTTTTAGGGAAGATGGTGATTTTATTTTTTTATTCCTGTTTTGTTTGTTTTTATACTGCATTCTTACACCCCTTTTTAGCTTATAGGGATGATATTATTTTAGCTTTAAAAAAGCATATGGAGCATGAAAAGATTGTGTAAGAAATAAAATAAGGTAAGAATTAAGAAGGAAGATGTGCTACAATAATTTTCTATGACAAAATATAAAGAGTATTTCCAAGACATGCTTGCCTCAAATAAAAACCTTTTTGATGAATTTAAAAAACTACATAACAAATACGCAACTGAGCCACAAAAATGGCAAAACGAATTTAACGAAAAAGGCCAGGAAATTTTAACAATAATTAGGCATTACGAAAATATGCTTTGCTCGCAAAGCGAAGGCGGAAAATACGGCATATTTTCATCAAAACTGGCGGAAAAATTCTGGGAAGAAATCCGCACCCATTTTCCCAAAATAGATTTTATAGGGATGTTATAATAAATTTCTATGATTAGGTTGGAACGAAGGGTAATTCCCGCTCTTACTGTTGCGCTAGTACTCCATCCTCTTGAAATTGCTTCGTAGGTATGTGATACTAATTATCTAGTAAAGAATGGAGGTGAGACATGTGCATATATCTGCCCAAAGAAAATATAAAGTAACATTATCTGACAAGGATAAACAATCACTCAAAACACTAACACATAAAGGAACAGCTAAAGCAAGAATCATTACACGGGCACGGATACTCCTTCTTGCGAATCAAGAACTGATCCAGAGAATCAAGATGAAACAAGCGGAAGACTTCACTGATTACCTCATAGATAAAGGTGTATCGGAATCCAAGATATTGGCACTTATCTATCGGAATGAGCGTTTGCACACGAGTTTTTGTAAAAGAAAACAACGGTTGCTGGCGGCTTTCTCTCTCAATCCAATCTGAAGCTGTCTGCGTAAGGGAAGCAATATCTTCTTTTGAATGCGCGCTTCCAATATGTCTAGCAATGATCTTTTTTCTATGCTGATACCGTACTATTTGAACGGCTGTGGCGCCTGAGGCGGTTTTTGTTTTCCTGACAGAGTACATGTGGATATTTTACTCTTAGTAGCACAATTGTACACTAGAGATAAGCGATTAGATTGATTTATCAAGCTTTACATTTTTAACAATATGAGATTGGACAAGTCAGGAGTTAATCTTTTCTATGCTTGGGGAAGCTTCAACTACAGAAATAGCCAAAAACAAAAATGCTCAGGGTTTTATTCAAAACAAAACAGCTGCTAGTCAAGGAGGAGCTGTTGCAGGAAATGCCAGAAAAGAGCTTGAGAAAAAAGTGGAAAAAGAGTTTCAACAAACTCTATTTGGGTTTAATCGTAATTATTGATCGCCAATCCGGGTGATTTTTAAGTTCTGCTTCAAATTTCTTTGCGCTTTGCTCCCTAGGAGTAAGTTGCAAAAAGTTATCCGCAAGAAATGAAACTACAAAAGTTCCAATAACTTCCTCCGTGGTAAATTGATGACCTGCCAATAATTGCATTGCCAAAAGAACAGCACCGCTCCATTTAGTTAAAGGTCCTACTATCTGATGTATCATTTCTGGCCTGAGTTTTGCATCCAATGCATGTTTAGACTCATGAAGAATAATACTGTTTTCTTCTCTTATAAGAGCGTTTAGCAATATCTTTTGAGCAAATTGCAGACCCCTTTCTGGCGGAGCTTTAGCAAGGTATCCTGGAAGCCTGTTCGTATAGAGAAATTCATTACTAATTCCAGATTTTTTAAATTGACTTTTGTTTGGACTTTTTCTTTTATTTACTATGTCTTTGGCAAGCTTTAATGCCTCTTGGTATTCTTGCCATATAGGGTCAAAAGCTATTGTAATTTTATGAGAATTGGCGTTATAAAGTCCTGCAATCATATTTGGGGTAAACTTTCGAGTTAGAGTTACACTATGCTTTGCTATATCTTCATCGCTCATCCCGAATTCTCTAAACAAAGCTGTGAGTTGTTGTGTATTTATTGAGACTTCATAAGGTGCACTTTCTAAGCTTTTATCATATTCCACGCTAATTGCAGGAAGTTGGGTCCTTTCTGCTAAAACTTCTTCTTTTTGGATACTATCTTCGTCTTTGACTGAAACAATTTTGTATTCCGGATTTATATAGTCCAAATAACGATCACCATAGATTGCGCGCGCGCGCTCTCCACCATATCTTCCTAAAAATTGAGGGGTTAGTGGAATACCATTTTTATGAAGATATAATGCAACATCTACTTCTCTAAAATTTACTTTTCTACTATTAGGATCTAAACCAAGAGCTATAATGTTGTTGTCTAAAGGTTTTTCACCCTTTAATAACTGTAGTGCATGTAGCCATTCTTCAGCGTGTAAAAGGGCAATATTATGAGCTAGTTCGGAAGGAAACGGATCAGCTATTAGCGGAAATGCTAATTTTATCGTTGACATGCTGGTGTTTTTATCTTTGGGGTAAAACCACGAGTTATTAGCACAATCATTAATCACAGCATCTATGCCTGCAGGTAAAGTAATTACTTTTGTTACCCGTTCTATTAACTCTGGTGCTTCATAAAGTAAATGAACATCTAGATTAAAACCCAGTCTTTGCGCAGTTGAGGGGTTTTGAAAAAATCTTATCGATCGTTCATGCTCGCCGGCTTTTATTAAATTCATTCCAACTTGAATAAATTCTTCCAGTTGTCTTGCCTTCTCTTTTCTTTGAATTTCTCTAAATTTTTGCCTATCTTCTTCCTGCGTAGGTTCTTCTCCATGAGAAAGATCTACTGCAACTGTCCCTTGTTTGTATCCTGCTTTTTCTAAAATAGCAACGTTTTTATCATTGTATGCTCCCAAAAACTTAGCGCCGTTTTCATCAACAAACGCAATCCAACCTCCATTCATCTCAAATTTTCCAACCTCTTTTAATCTTTGCGGATATGCTCTTTGATCCATATTGTTTGGTACAATATTTATTTTTTGATCCGGGTCTAAATATTCTATACCATCTATACAAACAAAATCTCCTTCTTCAGTAATCACGTCTACTTCATGCATAATTCCTCTAGAACGAGCTGTAGTTAGATATTCCTGGAGCATAACTTCACTTGAGGGAATGGTTTGAACTTCAAAGCGTGACGGGTAAATTGGTTTTTGTGGTACTTCTGGTTTATTTGGCATGAATTAGAGGGAGATTTTTACTTCTTTTTTAGCTTCCTCATCTGCTTCAAAGAATGATTGCTTTTGGAAATTAAAAATGTTAGCTATGATATTGTAGGGAAAAATCTCTATTTTTGTATTTAAATCTCTAACATTGGCATTATAAAATCTTCTTGAGGCTTCAATTTTATCTTCGGTATCTGTTAACTCCTCTTGTAATTTGGAAAAATTTTCTGAAGCTCTTAAATTCGGATAGGCTTCGGCAACTGCAAAAAGCGATTTTAAAGCTTGGGTAAGCATATTATCGGCTGCGGCTGCCTGTGGTGGATTTTTGGCATTAACTAAAGCTGATCTGGCTTTGGTTACCTCTTCAAAGACTCCCTTCTCGTGTTTGGCATATCCTTTAACAGTTTCAACCAAATTAGGAATTAAAGACGCCCTTCTTTTGAGCTGAACATTAATATCTGCCCAAGCATTTTTTGCTTGATTAACCAAAGAAACAAAACTATTATAAACAATTACTACCCAAAGAAGAATTACCCCAAAAACGACTAAAATAATATAAATTGGATCAACTATCATAGTTTCATGCTTCTATTCCTAGTTAAAAGTAATTCAAGCCAAAAGTCAAGTTTTATGATTACCTGTTACACGCAATTTGAATTTTCCTCTAAACGCGATGTTTGATTTTTCTTAAACTACATCATCTCTTGTCAGTAAGGAGGTGAGGTAAATGCAAAAGAAAGAATTATCTTTTAGGCAAAATATCGTCAAGAATGTTTTGTTAAAAAAGCTAGAAAATGATGTGGCATGCGTCTTGCTTACCTGCACTAAAAAGACTTTAGGAAATTATCTAAGAAAAGTAACGGAGGGCGGATTAGAAGACTTAAAAGATAAGCGAGGAGGAAATCATAGAAAACTTACCCATAAACAAGAGCTAATGCTTATCGTAGCAAAAAAAGAAGGAAGATGGCGTTCTGCTAGGAAAGCGCTTGAGTTAACAGGAATTACCAGCGTTAAGCCCCGACAAATACAAAGACTCTGGGTTAAGCATAATCTTCATCAAGAAAATGTTGAAAGATTAAAACCCATTACCCGTTTTATTGCGCCTTACCCAAATGACTTATGGCAATCGGATATCCAAGGAAAACTGCACTTTCCTTTTCTTGGTGACGCATATTTAGTTGCAACTATTGATGACCATTCAAGACAAGACAAAGGAAGTCAATACAAAGCGAGCGCAAGGTATACCCAAACCGGTGAATACGCTCAATCTACCTTTCAATTTTATGCAAAAGCTCTAGGAATTGATTTAGTTTTTGCTCACAAAGCGCAGACTAAAGGCAAGATTGAGAAATTCTGGAGATTTGTACAGCAGGATTTTGCCAGAGAAAACATAAAAGTTAAATCATTTGAGGAATTAAACAAGTCATTTTTTAAATGGCAAATTCACTACAACGAGACATTTAAACATAGTGGCATTGGCATGAACGGAAGAACTCCTGCTGAGGTTTACCAACCATCCGAAAAGAGAAAACCTAAACAGGAGTTGCAAGAGCTTCTGACAATTAGTATTAGAAGGCTCGTTTACCGTGATTCTTCAATATCTCTTTTTGGGAAAAGATACAAAGTTCCGAGTGAATTTATTACCTGCCGAATATGGGTAAGAATTAAAGGAGAAACTGTCAGAATTGAATCAATGGGTAATGTTGTTTACAAGTTTAAACTGAGGGTCTAACAAAACCCTCAGTTTGGACATTTTAGAGTTCGCAAAATGGGGACAATTGAGATGTCGCGTTACA
>JACPAR010000029.1:0-13470 GCA_016180725.1 Candidatus Levyibacteriota bacterium
GGCGATCTCTTGAGATTGCTTCCCCCTCGGCTTCGCTCGGGGTCGCAATGACGATTCCTTTGTCAAATCCTGAACGCTTACCTAAAACGCTCAAGCTTTAATTGTGGCAAAGGCGAGTTTTGAAAAGGCTCCTTTTTTGGGGCCGATGAGTCTAATAAAATCTTCAGCGTCAATTGTCTCTTTTTTTAGAAGCTCCTCTGCTAAGACATCAAGCTTTGATCTTAGCTTAGTTAAAATCTTTAATGCGTTTTTGTAACATTCCTCTGTAATTTCCTTAATTTCGCTATCTACCTTTGAAGACATTTCCGGAGATACAGCCGGCTGTTCATAAAACGGATGTCTTTCCCCGTCTAAATTTACCGGGCCAAGACTACTCATGCCAAGCTCTGCTACCATTGCCCTTGCTACCTGAGTTGCTTTAGCAATATCATCCGATGCGCCAGACGTCATTTCGTTAAATACCAACTGCTCCGCAGCCCTACCGCCCAACATAACACTAATTTGTTCCAGTAAATGACTTTTAGTTTCGTGCACTCTTTCAATCGGCTCCATCATGGTGTGACCAAGTGATAAACCCCGGCTGACAATAGAAATTCTATGTATCGGCTCCATATGCGGCATTTCCCAGGAAACTAATGCGTGCCCTGCTTCATGGTAAGCGGTCATTTTCTTGTCGTCATCTGACTGCAGTCTTCTTTTTTCAGGACCAAGTTTAACTTTAGTTGCCGCTTCTTCTAAATCTCGCATGTCAATTGCTTTTTTAGCCAGTCTTGCCGCCAGAATTGCTGCCTCGTTTAACATGTTTTCTAAATCCGCTCCGGAAAATCCAACCGTTCTTTTGGCAACTTTTTCCCAATCGACTTTTTCTTCAAAGGGTTTTCCTTTGGCATGAATTTTTAAAATTGCTTTTCTTCCTTCAACATCCGGCAAATCTAAACTTACTCTTCTGTCAAATCTTCCCGGCCTAACTAAGGCCGGATCCAAAACATCAGGTCTATTGGTTGCAGCCATAACAATCAGTTGCTCGTTTGGCGAAAATCCATCCATTTCAACTAAAATCTGGTTTAAAGTTTGCTCTCTTTCGTCGTGTCCGCCCATTATTCCGGCTCCCCGCTGTCTGCCGATTGCGTCAACTTCGTCAATAAAAATAATTGCCGGCTGAGATTTTTTAGCGTTATTAAAAAGATCCCTAACACGGGAGGCTCCTACTCCAACCAACATTTCCATAAATTCAGATCCTGCCATAGAGAAAAACGGCACATTTGCTTCCCCGGCCGTTGCTCTTGCTAAAAGTGTTTTTCCGGTACCGGATGGCCCGATCATTAATACTCCTTTTGGCGTTCTTGCTCCCATGGCTTTATATTTTTGAGGATGCTTTAAAAAGTCAACAATTTCTGTTAGCTCCTGTTTAGCTTCGTCAACTCCGGCAACATCGGCAAAAGTAGTTTTTGGCAAATCTTTGCTAAAAAGCCTGGCCTTAGACTGACCAAAAGAAAAAATACTCTCCTGCGCTCCCCTGGCTTGGCGGAAAAGAAAGTAGAAAAAGGCAATCATTAAAACAATCGGTAAAACAGCCGACAAAATATTTATCCAACTGTTAATTCCGCTGTCGTCTTTTATTGCAACATTTGTTTTGTCGGTTGGAACGCCTGCATCTCTAAAAAGCTGATAAACATTTGAACCGGGTTCTTTAAAACTGGTTACAATTCCTTTATCTTTAGTAGTAACAGTTAACTTGTCGCCGCTTACAATAATTTGCTTTATTTCGCCTTTTTTTGCCTCCTGTAAAACTTCCGACAAAGGAACTGTTTTTGTTTCTTGGAAAGGTTGATTAGCACCTACAAAAAAGAATAGCCCCATAAGAATCAAAAACCCGTAAAGAAAAAGATTCTTCCAGGAGAAATTCATTTTAACTTTAAAGACTTTTGGCTTGTTATTTTTCTTACCATTCGTGGCCATAACTAGCGACAAGTATATCACAAAATTTTAGGCCATGCCACCCCTTGCACTTATTTTTTGCATCTACCATACTATGGTATATGCTAAGAAAACTGCCCGGATCAATTGCCAAATCGCTTTTTAGCCACGACGGAATAAACATTTATTATGACGTTAATCTTGCGGATGATAATAAAAAGTTTCTCGTTTTCCTGCATGGCCTTGGTGGAGACTTAACTTCCTGGAATGCCGAACGCCAATCTTTTAAAAACTTAGGCTACTCTACTATTGCTGTTGATTTAAGAGGCCACGGCTTATCCGAAAGACCAAGAGAAGAAAAACGCTATGCGCTTAATAATTTTGCTTTAGATATTTTGGAAATTATAATAAAAGAGCAAATAAAGGATGCTGTTGTTATTGGCCATTGTTTTGGAGGCATGGTTGCCTTAACCCTCGAAGGAACCTACCCGAGAACCTCAAAGGCTTTAATCCTAATTGACACAAGTTATAAACCTCCTTACTTTAGTAAGGTCCTAACAAATCATGCGCTATTTAATAAAATGCTAAGCCTTGTTGCTAACCATGCTCCTGACGTTGGCAATCATGGACACAATGATTTCTCCAAGTTTATCGGCACAGGCGACTTTAATGTTAAAAGAATTATTTCCGACATCTTACACACGTCGCTTCACAGCTATTTTATGATTTGCGAAAATCTTCTCGGATATGACGCAACAACTCTTTTGGAGAAAATTATTGTACCAACGCTTGTAATAGAGGGAACTAAAGACCATATTTTCCCGCCTAAAGTTGCAAAAGACTTAGAAAAAAGAATTAAAACAGCAGAAATCGATTTTATAGAAGGAGCTAATCATGTTTTGGTTATTAATAATCCGGCTGACCTGGTAAAAGACATGCATAAGTTTCTCCAGAAAATAAACTTCAATCCCACATAGCCCTATAGTCATTTGATTTACTCATCAACTAAAAACACTACCTCTTGACTAATAATCCTATAGCAATTATAATTGCATGCATGGAAAGTCTAAAATACGTTCCTACCGATGCCGCAGGATTACACGCAGAAAAAGAACCAGTAGACCCAGAAGAACTATACGCCCGCTTCCTTAACGCTTGTCATCTTGAACTGGCTGTCTTAGCGTTTTTGAGATTGCCAAGAGATTTAAGAGGCAAAACAACCTACGAACTAGCTACAGAGGTAGATCCAATGAGTAACGCATCTTCAAAAACAGACCGAAGCACACAAATAGCAAATTATTTTCGTTGCGTCATTGAACCCGTGGCGCAATTTGTCACCTTCACTATGGAAGGAAGGTACACATTGACTTCTCTTGGTGCACGCATGCAAGGAGTAGCTTATCATTTGATTAATGAAGTCACTCAACTCAACGAGAGGGAGGCTACAAATATTGCTCTTCCCCAAATCCTCTCAAAAACAGCACAAGCGCAATCCAGAAAAGGCGAAGAATTAGAAAGTATTCCTGCACAAAGACGAGGCCCGTACCTAGCAGCAAGAATAATAGAAAAACTTGATTTGCTTAAGGAAAACGAAACGATAACAATGGTACAACTTTCGCAAAGTATCGGATGCACCCGTGGCACAGTAAGACGTCAAATTGATCGCCTCAAGGAAGCAGGAATTGTTTCCTCCAAATCTGCCTCTCCCGAAAAAAAGGGAGAATTTAAATATTCGCTAAGAAAAGAAGCTTCATTACCCGAACACATAAAAAGCAAAAATTTTTCTAATGATGATGCACGTCTTGCTTTGGATTACATACGACAACGTCTTTGGGAGGATACTTCGGCCTTATTCGATGCTGCAAGCATGACGCAGACTCTCTACCCTCTCTATGCAAAACAAAGAGAGCTTGAGGGAAAAACGCCCGCGCTTGAAAGTACTTTTTTACATCATATTTCAACGATTCTTTCTCTTTTGCATAAACAACATATTTTGGATAGACAGTTTCCTCTCGGAGAACGTGCTGAATCATCGCTTACGCCTATGGGAAGAAAAGTAGCAAAAATCCTTGCTGATATCTACGACGCCTGCAAAAATCCCAACACTGCAGAAAGCATGCAGGAAAGATATTACGTTTCATTCCCTCAATTTGTCCAAAAATATGCACAATTACTCCTTGCTAGACAGAAAGAGCAGGGAAAAACGCAACTACCAATTAAAGAACGGCTTCAGCCACTTTTTGCTCTTCTTTTAGACCACTCAGAAGGAGTTAGAAGTCGCGACATCGATAAACTTATTGGCCGAGAAATGACCGCACTCCTTCTGCAACTTAGAGATGAATATATCGTTGTTCAGTATTGGAGTAATCCAAGAGGAAAAAGAAGCCAAAGGGGTTCGGCTTCGATGTATAAATTAAGCCCAAAAGCCTTAGAAATACTCTCTCGGGATCCTCAAACTACTTACGAAGAACTACGCGAACGCTTACTCCCCCTTTATTAAGCGCGCAAATACATTTCCAATCCTTAAGTGCAATTTTTTACCTTTAATCCTTGCACTCTTGCAAAATGCTTAAGATTTCTTGTAATAAGTATTAAGAGATTGGATTATACTTTTATCCTGCTTTACTCAGGTCTTTGGAATTACCATCTTCAGCTGAGTAAGTAAATCCCTTCCAAAAGCAAACTAGTCTTTCCAGCATCGCTATTTCGCTACATTTCTATTATTCTCTTGATTAAACTCGTTTTGAATTTCAATCCTTTTATTTTCAACCTCTTTTTTAGTAGTGTTAATTTCACTTAATACAAAATAGGCAAATAAAATTGAGAATAATATAAAAGCTACAATTAGGAGCTGAAACCATTTGTGTTTTTTTATAAAAAATATCTGTGCTTGCCATGCTTTATCAACAGAGTCGATAGAAGGAGCTACGTCAATCCTCTGGGGATTTTTTGAAGAATTAAAGCTGTCTTCAGCCATATATTTATAATAATCTACCTGCAATAATATTGTCAAGAATAAGTGATCATGGATGTGATACGTAATTAGATTTTTCTCAATTTCCGCAATTTGAATTTTCCAAACTGAGGGCTTGTTAGACCCTCAGTTTAACTTGTAAACAACATTACCCATTGATTCAGCTCTGACAGTTTCTCCTTTAATCCTTACCCATATTCTGCAGGTTATAAATTCATTGGGAACTCTGTCTATTCAAAAAAACGATATTTTGATATAATACTTACATGTATAATTGGAATGTTGATCTTGAAAAATGGAAAAAAAAAGACAGTAAATTTATAGTTTGGAAATTAAATCAACTCATAAATTTTGGGCTTAACGGCGAAAAACTAGATCTAAAAATTGTAAAAAGGTATTGGAGCAAACTCTCTTTAGATCCTAAAAGAAAAAAATTCTTAAAACTTCTTATATGGCAAACTCTATCCTAACCTCAATTCAAAAGCAGGTTTTGTATCTTTTGTCCAAAGAATCTAATTTTACCAATAACTTCTATCTGACCGGAGGCACAGCGTTGTCCGAATACTATTTACACCATCGGTTGTCAGAAGATCTGGATTTTTTTAGCCAAAAAGAGGTCGACAGCTTATGGCTAACTACTTTGACTAACAAGCTAAAACAAAAACTTAAGGCAGACAAGGTTGACCTGCAACAAAGTTTTAACCGCAATTTAGTCTTTTTTACTTTTAACCAAAATCTTTTAAAAACCGAATTTACTTATTTCCCTTTCCCACACATCGAAAAATCAAATATCTTTAACGACATTGCTGTAGATACTTTACTGGATATCGCTGTTAATAAATTCTTTACAATTTATCAAAAACCCTCGGCAAGACATTTTATTGATCTGTATCTTATCATTAAAAATAGCACGGTAGCTTGGGGACAATTGGCAAACTTAGCGAGAAATAAATTTGATACATTTATAGATCCAGTCCAGCTTGGCAGTCAACTCGTAACTGCTTCAGAAATCCAAGATTTACCAAAAATGTTGGTTGACTTAAAAGAACATGAATGGAGAGATTATTTTATAGATAAAGCTCGTGCTCTTAAAAGCGAGCTGGAAAAGTAGATTAAGCAAGGCCAAGAATAACAACGCCGGCCACAAGAATAATTGCTCCGGAAAGAATTTTTACCAAATCGCTGCGTTTTGTAACCTCTTTAAAATAAAACACACCCCAGAAAACCGAAATAAGCAGCGCAGCTTGAGTTATTGGATAACCTTTTGCCAGACCCAAAAAAGAAATTGCAATAATACTAAACAGATTTCCTACATTCCAAAGCACGCCTCCCGCTATCCCCTGAAAAATTGCTTCGTTTTTAAATGCGAGCTTTTTAAAAACACCAAACCCAAGACTGAACAATAAAATACCAACCGACATCGGAAAGAAAAACATCGAAGGCTGCAGATTGCCGATTTTAATTGGGGTTATACAAATACCAAATATAGTTCCTGCAAGAATCGAAAGCAAAATACCCTTTTTAAGATTTTCACCCCTTGCATCTCCGGCGCTACCGATTAATAAAACACCTCCAATAATACCAAGCATACCAACTAACCCAACAAGAACCCCTGACGGTAAATCATTAAAAATAAAAGCGCCGCTTAAAAATGTTACTACTACAATTACAGAAACCCAGATAGGGATTGCCCGCGCAATACCAATTGCACGAATCGCACTAAGCGATATGGCATTTGCCACTCCCCATAAAATGCCGGCAATTAAACCATAATAATTAAGATTTAAAGAATATTTTAAAATTAAAGAAATAAAAAGCGCAAAAAGAAAAACGCCAACACCCATAAGCGCCTGAAATTGTACTGGGTTTGAGGCAGGAGATTTTTTAAACGGTACGCTATACGAACCCCAGACTAAAACTGCACCTAATGCTGCTAAATAACCCTGTAGCTCCATAAATTAAGTAATGCCCATTTTTCTTTTACTTCTTACTAAATTGCCTGCTAATTTTTTACCTTTAACCCTTGAACTCTTGCAAAATGCTTAAGATTTCTTGTAACAAGCATTAATCCATTTGCCTTAGCACAAGCTCCAATAAGTAAGTCAAAATCTTCCAGTCGTTTTCCTCCTTTTTCCAGCACTGCTTTCATCCTTCCAAATTCAGTAACCACAGTGGTGTCCAAGTTGACAATCTGAAGATGCAGCAACTCGAGCATTTCTTGTATTGTCGTCAAGGATTTTTCAAGAGTTTTGGATTTATATGCTCCGTGGAAAAGTTCAGCCAGCGTTATAATACTTATTCCGGCGCCACTTGCTATAATAGCTTCGTCAAGCATTTTTATTTTCCGCAGATGATCAACGATAACATCGGTATCTAACAGGTATTTCACAAGTGTATGCTTCTCTTGCGGGATCGTCGAAACTTAGTGACATCAGGAAAGTCAGGAAGAGAACCAAACGTCGCATGAAGCGCATTCTTAATACTTTCTGTCGTTTCTATTTTACCTTTTACAGGCGAAATTTTGGCAATAGGCTTACCGTGTCGCTCAATTACTGTTACTCTCCCTTTATAATAAGCCTCATTGAGCACTTCGGAGACTCTATTTTTTAATTCAGTTGCAGAAATGTGTGTTTTGTGCATATTATGTCCATAATAGCCAAAATGTACATTTTTGTCAAGACACCAACCCCATCTTCTCTTTCACTTCTTTCATTGTTTCTTCTGCTACTTGGCGGCATTGGGAAATTGAAGTATTGAGGATTTCATCAACGAGTTTGGGATTTTGCTCAAATTCTTTTCTTCTTTCCTGAATTGGCTGCAACTCTTTATAAATTGCCTCTGCTAAAACCTCTTTCATCTCCACATAACGGATTTTTTTCTCATGATAATCCTGAACAAATTTTGTAAACATTTCTTTCCCTCCAAACAATCTTAACAAAGTAAACAAGTTTGCCACTCCTCCTTCTTGCGGAATATTTCCACCGATTGCGCCACTGTCTGTTGGCGCTTTTGCCAAACGAGACTTAATAGTTTCTAAATCATCGGTAAGATTGATATAACTTCCCTCAACAGTCTTGCTCATCTTGCCTGATCCAACAAGCGAGGGTACATATTCTCCTTCTGTCTTAAATCTTTGCGGCTCAGGGAATGTTTCACCGTATACTGAATTGAATTTTCGGGCGATTTCCCGCATAACTTCCAAATGCGGCTCCTGGTCAATACCAACGGGAACCAATTCGCCTTTGTAAAGCAAAACATCCGCTGCCATGAGTACAGGGTAATATAAAAGTCCCATATTTATATACTTTGGATACTGGGCTTTTTTGTCTTTGTAAGTTGGAAGATCTTCAAGTCGAGAAACTGGGTAGATAGTGCTGAGTAAATATGCAAGCTCTGTGTGTTGTGGAACACGGGACTGAATTTCGAGTTTACATTTTTGCGGATCAAGCCCTGCTGCTAAAAAATCCAAAATAACTTCTCTGATATTTTGCTGAAGCGAAGATGGATCATACGGCGTTGTAATTGCGTGTAAATCCACAACCGAAAAAACGCAATCATGCGTTTCCTGTAAAGCAAGCATGCCCTTAACCGCACCCATGTAATTACCTAAATGCAAACGGCCAGTCGCCCGTATGCCTGAATAAACACGTTTCATAAACTCTCCTTTAGTCTATCACGTTTAATTCCCTAATGAAACTATAAACCCGCTTTTCCATATCACCCTTATCTCCCTTATCAATTACATCAATTAGTGCGCTGCCAACAACAGCAATATCCGCATTGCCTTTTAAGGCTTTAATATGCTCTGGCTTTGAAATGCCAAACCCAACCGCAAGCGGAATTGTAAAATATTTTTTAACTTGGGAAAGATAAGCATTAAGCTTGCTACTAAGTTTTTTTCGTGCACCCGTTATCCCCTGTCTTGCAGTACAGTATACAAACCCGCTGCCTACTTTTGCATTTTTTTGCAATCGGTTAGCATTTGAAGACGGAGAAATAACCCTAATATTTGCAAGATTATATTTTTTGCAAAATCTTATAAAATGTTCTTCTTGCTCTTCTTCGATTGGTATATCTGGGACAATTAGTCCAGCAGCACCCGCAGCTTTTGCATCTTTACAAAACTTCTGGGTACCATATTTAAACACATTATTATAGTAGGCCATAAACAAAAGCGGAATTGATACTTCTCTACTTAGTTTTGTCATGATAGTGAACGCGTCATGCACTTTTGTGCCATTGATAAGCGACTTTTCGCAGGCTTGCATAATAGTTGTTCCATCTGCCAATGGATCGGAAAAAGGAATCTGCAACTCCACAATATCAACCCCACTTTTTTCCATTAGCCTAACCAACTCAACTGTCTCATTGAGTGACGGATAACCAACGACTACATGAGTCATTAACCCTAATCGTTTTTCTGATTTAATTTTTTCTAATTGTTGGTTTAGTTTATTCATATGTTCCTTTCAGTCAAATTCAAAGTTCAAAATTAATAGTTATCCTTCGATTGTACTCAGGATAATACTGAACGAAGTCGAAGTATTAAAAGGAAGGTACCTTATTTATATAAATATTCCTTTACTTTGAACTCCCTCGACCTGAGCTCGGGACGAAGGTTTGCACTTTGCACTTTAAACTAAATACCCTTCTTGATGTATGATTCTAAAAATCGATAGAACTCCTTATCATGTAGCTGTTCTACAAGAATAAATAAATCCTTATCTCCTCTTCCTGAAATATTCACCACAATTGTCTTTTCTTGAGAAAGTTGTGGGGCAAGTTTAATTGCATACGCTACTGCGTGTGCCGACTCAAGTGCTGGAATAATTCCTTCTGTTCTTGCTAAAGTTTGAACCGCACTAATAACTTCTTTGTCTGTTACCGAAACAAATTCTACCCGTTTTTGATCGCGGAGATTAGCCAACTGCGGCCCAATACCGGCATAATCCAAACCCGCGGCAATGCTATGCGTTTTTTCTATTTGACCGTCTTTATTTTGTAAAAAATAAGACTTGTAACCTTCTACCACGCCTACTGATCCACCCTTGAACCTTCTTGCATGTTGACCAATCTTTTGCCCTTTTCCCCCTGCCTCAACACCAATAAGTTTTACCGACAAATCTTTTAGAAAGCTAGAAAAAATTCCAATCGCATTACTTCCTCCCCCTACGCAAGCAATAACGTAGTCTGGAAGGTAACAAGTGTCGTCGCGAAGCTGTTTTTTTACTTCTTTGCCCACAATACTTTGAAAGTATGCGTTCATTGTGGGATAAGGATGCGGCCCGACAACCGAACCCAAAATGTAATGCGTTGTCGAAACATTCTCAATGTAATCCTTTAAAGCCGCGTTAACCGCATCTTTTAATGTTTTGTTGCCAAACGAAACCGAAACAACTTTAGCCCCTAACTGCTCCATCAAAAACACATTTGGCCGCTGTCTTACCATATCAACCTCGCCCATATAAACAGTACAAGAGAAGCCAAATTTTGCCGCCACCGTTGCCGTTGCCAAACCATGCTGCCCGGCGCCTGTTTCTGCTATCAAACGCGTTTTTCCCATCCGTTTTGCAATTAACGTTTGGCCAATACAATGGGTGATTTTATGCGCTCCGGTATGGTTTAACCCTTCATTTTTTAAATAAATCTTTGCACCACCAAGCTGCCTTGTAAGATTTTCTGCAAACACTAACGGCGTTGGCCTGCCGGCAAAATTTTTGAGATAGTACTCAAATTCCTGCACAAATGATTTATCTTTCAAAGCGCTATTGAACGCAACTTCCAGCTCCTCAAGCGCCGGAATTAACATCTCCGGCACATACCTCCCCCCAAATTTTCCAAAATGCCCTTTCATACTAATGTATCCGAATGACAAATAGTACGAATATACCCGAATTCGGATTCATTCGGAGTAATGTTATTCGTATCTATTCGTATTGAAAACCTCCTTTTGCATCCTTTATAAACTTCCTTATTTTTTCTAAATCCTGTACTCCATTTGTCTCAATCCCTCCTGCCACATCAACCGCATAAGGACGGACCTTGTTTTGGATTGATTCAACAGTCTCTATTGTTAGTCCTCCTGCAAAAATTATAGGAAATTTCTCTGCAATTACCTTTGCTTTTTTAACATCAACTATCTTTCCTTGCCCCTGCTTTTCTCTATCGATTAAGTAAAACGAAACACCATAACTACGCATTACGTCAATAATTTTATTAATAGAAAAATTTGCTGGTAAAGGAATTGCCTTAATGACTTCCGTTTGTATTTGCCTGCAATATTCTGCTGATTCCTTACCATGTAATTGCACAAAATCTAAGTTAAGTTTCTTTACAATATTATTAACATATTCATTTTACTGCATTAATGATTTCTTTTGCGTCGTTTACCAAAATTAACCGCTTTGATGTTGGCACAAAATTAAATCCCAAAAAATCCGCTCCCGCCTCAACCGCCGCTCTTGCTGCTTCTAAACTTCTAATGCCGCAGATTTTTACTTTTATGGTAGATGCGAGGGGTGACCGAGCGGAAGGGCTCCCGACAGCGCGCAGTTCGTCTGCAGCCTCGTAGATGGCAAAGTCAGAACGAGCACTGGCGGGATAAAGCGAGGGCAGGACCCCGAGCAAAAATTCTTTAACACTTTTAGTCTTCATAAGACTTGTGCCAATAAGGACTCCATTTGCCCCCGCCTTTTTATATTTCTCTACTTCAATACGTGAATGAATACCGGAAAATCCAAGCCTAATGTATACATCAGGTATCCGCTTGAGTAATAAGCATGCCTTATCAACATCAATTTTAAACGTACTTAAATCCCGCGCATTAACCGCAATAATTTTTGTTTTTGTTGCCAGCGCTTTTGCTAAATCATTATTATTGTGAACCTCAACCACAGGCTCAACACCGATTCCTTTTGCCAACTTAACAAACAGCACAAGCTCTTTTTTAGAAACAATTCTGGCAATAAGTAAAACCGCGTCGGCGCCTGCTTTTTTTGCCTGGTAAATTTGATACTCGTCGACTACAAAATCCTTTTGTAATATTGGCAGTTTTGATATTTGTTTTGCTTTTGTAACAAATGAGGAATCGCCTTTAAAAAAATGCTTTTCGGTAACAATAGAAACTGCATCCATACCCGCTTTTTCATATTCTTTTATTCGCTTGATAAAATCTTCAGGTGAACCAAGAAAACCTTCGCTTGGAGAAGCAAATTTTATCTCTCCTATGATTGCTACTTTATCCCCTATCACCCTGAGTACATTCGACAAGCTCAGTACGAAGGATCTCACGGGATTCTTCATTTCACTCATAATGACATTTGCTAAGACATTTTTCTTTTTTACTTCTACATCTTCTCTTGTCTTTTTGATAATTTCCTCAAGGACATTGCTATTTATTTGATATTTATTTTCCATATTTTCTCGTCTCCTTTATTAAATTATCCAAAACATTTTTTGCAGCTCCACTGTCGATTGAATCTTGCGCTAATTTAATTCCCTCAAGAACTGTTTTTACTTTCCCCGAAACTACCAAGGCAAAAGCACTGTTGAGTAAAACAATATCCCGCTTTGGACCTTTTTTACCAGAAAGCACGTCTTTGAGAATTGCTGCGTTTTTTGTAACATCACCGCCAAGAATATTATTTTTTCCTGACTGTTTAAATCCAAAATCCGACGGAATCACATCGATTCTTTCAACCGCCCGTTGCTTAATTAAAAAGACAACGCTTTGCTCCGTAATGCTTAGCTCGTCCATCCCGTCTCTACTGGCAAATAAAAACAGGTGGTCAAAATTAAGCTCTGCTGCAACACGGCTTAACTTTTTTGCAATCGCAATATTTGGCACGCCAATAACCGCTCGCCTAACACCTGCGGGATTTAAAAACGGACCTAAGAAATTAAATATTGTCCGTATGCCAAGCTCTTTTCGAATTGGTGCAATATTTTTCATTGCCGGGTGGTAAAGCGGCGCAAACAAAAATACCATACCAATGTTTTCTAAAACTCCTAATGCTTGCTCCGGCGATAAATTAATATTTACCCCCAACGCTTCTAAAACATCTGCGCTTCCGCATTTACTGGAAGCTGCCCTATTGCCATGCTTGGCTACCCTGATCCCAGCGCCCGCCACAACAAAGCTTGTTGCTGTTGAAATATTAAATGTGCCAACTCCATCTCCTCCTGTTCCAACAATGTCTATTGCCAACGGTGATGGAACGGAAACCATATGTTTTCGCATGGTTTTTATAAACCCGACAATTTCAGAAACACTTTCCCCTTTTGTTCGTAGTCCCACTAAAACAGCTCCTGCTTGAGCTGAATTAAGTTTGCCTTGAATTATTTCCTCAAGCAAAAACTCCGCCTCTTCTACAGTTAAATCCTGACCATCCATTATTTTATTTAAAAGTTGTTTCGTCTCCATACTTCTTGAATTATGAATAATGAATTAGGAATTATGGTTTCTTTTTCTTGATTCATGACTCCTAATTTCTGATTCTGAACAAAAAATTTTCAAGCATCTTTTTCCCGGCTTCTGTTGCAAACGATTCCGGATGAAACTGAATTCCTTCGATTGGATA
>JACPAR010000029.1:13486-17808 GCA_016180725.1 Candidatus Levyibacteriota bacterium
CTTAATCCCATGATCTCATTACCTTTTTCGTCATTGCGATCCCGGGTAAACGAGGGAGAAGCAATCTCACCGAGATCGCCACGATCCGCTCGCGATGACGAAGAAACAATCGCTGTTATTTCTAAACATGATGGCAATGACTTCTTGTCTGCAATTAACGAATGATACCGCATGGCTTCTAAATTTTGCGGCAAATTTGCAAACACACCCTTACCGTTATGAGCAATAACACTTGTTTTTCCATGCATCGGCAGTTTTGCTTTTACAACTTTTCCGCCAAAATAGTGCGCTATTCCCTGCATGCCCAAGCATACGCCTAAAACCGGTATTGTTTTACCAATATCTGTTAAGACATCCGCGCAAACGCCAAAATATGCTCTATCACTTGGATCACCAGGGCCTGGTGAAAGAATTATTCTCTCGTACCCAATCTCCCTTATCTCCCTAACTGTAATCTTGTCGTTCCGAAAGACATCAAGACCGAACCTTTGAACTCTGCTTTGCATGAGTTCCCCCACGTATTGATAGAGATTAAAAGTAAAAGAATCGTAGTTGTCTATTATTAATATATTCATAAATAAAGCACTTCTTTTATTCCCACCAATTTTCTCTGTACTTCCTCATATTCTTTTTCTGCAACCGAATCATAAACAATTCCGCCAGACGCTTGCGTAAAAGCGTAATTGCCACTAATGAATAACGAGCGGATAGCAATGGCAAAAGTACAATCCCCGTTAAAACCAAAATGCCCAACCGCCCCGCCATACGGCCCTCTTGGCTCTTTTTCTAAGCTCTCAATAATTTTTATGGATTCTATTTTTGGCGCGCCACACAATGTGCCTGCCGGAAAATTGCTCGCAAGCGCTGTAAACATATCCTCGCCATTTTTTATAATGCCCACAATCTCGCTGCCAATATGCTGAACATGGGAAAACCGTTTTATATCCATTAAACTTCGTAATTTAACTGTCCCAAACTTAGCAACTCTACCAATATCATTTCTATGTAAATCAACCAGCATATTATGCTCGGCAATTTCTTTTGGATCAGACAAAAGTTTTCTAGCTAATTTTTTGTCTTCTGCCTTGCTTTTTCCTCTTTTTATTGTTCCGGCCAAAGGAAAAGTTGACATTTCGCCGTTTTGAAGCCTAAACAACAGCTCAGGCGATGCTCCAATGATTTTTGTCGAAGAACCAAACTTTAAATAATACATAAACGGTGAGGGATTAGCTCTCCTCAATCTCTCGTAAACCTTAAGTGCATTTTCTTTGATTTTAAACTCTGCCTTAAATCCAATCTGGCATTGGAATGTATTACCTTTAATAATTTCTTCTTTTATTTTTACAAGAATTCTCTCATGCTCTTTTTTTGTCATGGTTTCCCCCAAAAATTTTACTTTGAACTTTTCGTTACTGGTCTTTTCCTGCAACAATTTTTGGACAATGCTGCTTCGGTCTTTTTGGTAGTAAAAGTAGTACACCTGCTGCGTGTGTTTGTCCAAAATAAGTCCATCTGTGTAAACACCAAAGCAAAACTGATCAAAAAGCGGATGAGGTTTTATCTGTAACGATGGCTCAAAATAATTCATGGCATCGTAACCAATGTAACCAACCAATCCGCCGGCGTAGCTTCTGGCAATTGCACTTTGGGGAATAATCTTGCGAAGAGCAAAATATGGATTTTCAACTTGGTACTCTTTACCGTCAATAAAAAGTGACTTCTGCTTTGCAGAAATAATATGCGCTGGATCAAAACCAATAATTGAGTAGCGGGAAAACCTTCCCTCCTCGCCCAACGACTCAAACAGAAAACAGGAATCAAACTGCTTTTCTATGTTAGAAAAAAGTTGATAGTAATCAATGTCTTCTGCCAACTTAATGTACGTTGGCTTTTGTGGTAATTTAATTTTTGGTATTTCCATAAAAATCGCCCCTTCTGACCTCAACTTTTTATTAAGGTCAAAAGGGGCGATATTATCGCTGTGCCACCCTTCTTCGTCCGTTTCCGAACCTCATTTCAGCGCTTTCTCTTCAGCTTCAGTTTATGCTGAATTTGCCGAAGTAACACGCTTTGTCGTATTTTACGGTTGACTTCCGTGAGCTATTTAGGCTCCTGCGTGCCCTTCCGAAGCTTTACGCGAAGGAGGGCTCCCCGACACCAAACCGTCGGATCAACGCTTTACTACAATCATGTAAACTGATTGTAGCTTTTCTATTTATTAGTATAACACATCTATAAATTTTGTCAACTCAATGTTCTGGCTGACCACATCGGTAACAATTGAAAGAAGTTCTCTTGAGCATACTCCAATGGTGTTTTGTAATCAAGAGCCTCATGCGGTCTGTAAGAATTGTATTTAATAAGCCATTTTGTTAAATCCTGGTTTGCTTCTACAATATCATCAAGACCAATCTTTGAATATTTAAGCCATTCGGATTGAACAGTATTGTTAAATCTTTCCAGGGCAGGATTGTCTTTGGGAGTATAAGGTCTTGAATAAATTTGAAGTATCTTTAGTGTTTCACAGGCTCTTTCAAATGCTCCCTGAAATTCAGCTCCGTTATCCTGATGCATGATATTAATCTTCCCCTCAGCTAAGTACGTCAGTCTTTTTAGAAAGTCCTCTGCAAAACCTGAAGTATTGGTTTTGTAAACTCTGGCAAAGGAGATTTTGGTAATCTCCTCTATTGCGGTGAAGATAATTCTTCTTTGACCATACCACCAGATGATGATGGCGTCAATATGCCATAAGAAACCAAACTCTTTAATTTGTTTTAATTGATCTTTAATGGTATGGATTCTGATTTTAGCTTTGGAGTTAGCCCTTTTCTCTGTCTGATACTGATGTTGTACCGGATCAGGATACAGATGGTGTTTTCTAACCACTCTTTCAATCTTCCAGGTTGAAATCTTCTTGCCATATTCTCTTTCGTAAAGTACTTTTAACTTTTGCTTGCCAAACTCCATGTTTTTCTTCCTTAAATCTCTGATATTTACTTCTTCTTCAAAAGTAACCATCCACGTTCTCTTTTTGACAGGAGTTCTCTTGTGTTCCTCCAAGGAAGAAAGATTTTTTTCTTCAAATCTTCTGAGCCATTTATATAAAGTTTTAGAGCTTATCCCAAAATATGACGCTGTATACAGGACATTCTTTTTAGCAATAGTGTGATAAAAAATTATCCACTCCAGTTTCTCCTGAGCTTTTTCTGAAAGAATATCCCGTCCAACACCTCTTAAAAGAATCCATTTCCCAGGAATCTCAATCGGCCTTGCTGTAAAGAAATAGTTTTTCCATTTCTCTTTATACATCGGTTATCACCTCGCTTTCTTGGTAGACTATTCTACCTCAGAAGTGTTACCGATGTATCTCAGCCTACTCACTCAAATTTCGCTACGAATTTCGCCACATATGTGGGATTGTCCACATTTATTTACGTTTGTAACAAATCAGGCCACTTTTCGTTTAACTTATTATAAAGTAAAGGGAGGAGGTGAAAATCATGAAATTTAAGGCTTTAGCAATTCTTTTACCAGTATTACTTCTTTTGGTCAGTTCCGCAGCAGCCTACGCCCATGAAGGCAAGGACGGCAACAGCGGCTCTGGCGGTGGCGGAGATGAGAACCGTGTTAAGGTTGAAGTAAGGGCCAACGAGCAAGAACCAGAGGAAGACCGCGTTCGTGTTGAGATAAGAGGTGAAAACGCAACTGTCGAAAACGCTTTGAATCTTCTTAATCAACAGAACCTGCCCGATGAGGTTGGCCGCGTAAGAATCGATCAGCGTGATGATCGAGTCAGGGTTGAAGTAAGAGCCCCGGAAGTTGAAGAAGAGGCTGAAGAAATGGAAGTTTTACCCAACGTTGAAATCGAGGACAATACGTTTGAGATTACCGGAGAGGTTACTTCCTTTACCGCAGACACGGTAACGGTAGCGGGCCAAACTATCACTATCAACCCAAATGCCGTACCCAATTTCGAGCAGGAAGGAACTATTGAAGTTGGCGAAGTGATTAAGGTAGAAGGCATAATTGCAGCAGACGGCAGTCTTATAGCCAGGGAGATAAAAGCTAACGGTGTAGAAGCAGAGGTTGAGGCAGAACAAGCAGTGGGAGAAAATTCTTTGACAGGGCTTTTTAGCCAAGTCATTGCTTTTCTTCAGAGCCTGGTGTAGCGTTTTGACCTTGCAAAACTAGCTTTTAAAGCGCCCTAACATTGGAATATAGGGGTAGGGCTTAGAATATATTAATTCGAGGCCCTACCCAGGGGTTGACGCACTACCACTCTGGGGACGGTCCTCGGAGAGGTTGCCGTAGAGGCCCAAACT
>JACPAR010000030.1 GCA_016180725.1 Candidatus Levyibacteriota bacterium
GACACATTATGGCTTTTGTGTATATAAACACTCATCCATACCTATTGTATCAAAGAACACGCAGCAAGCTGCGGGGAAATACCCTAAAAGAGATTATAACTGATTTATGAGGATTATCAACTTATAGTTTACCAGCGGAAATGGGCGAAGGCGCGGTTAGCCTCGGCCATGCGGTGGACTGTGTCTCTTTTTTTAATTGCTTCGCCTTTATTTTGTGTTGCATCCAAAAGTTCTGCTGCCAATTTTTCGGCAAAAGTATGATATTCTGTGCTTGGTCTTTTTTTAGCTGCTTCTACTATCCAACGTATGGAAAGAGATATTCTTCTGTCTCCTCTTACTTCCTGAGGCACTTGGTAAGATGCGCCGCCAACTCTTCTTGCTTTAACTTCCTGTTTTGGGCCAACAGTTTGAATTGCTTTTTCAAAAACTTCTATTGGATTTTGTTTTTGTTTTTCTATTAAAGCAAAAGTTTTGTAGAATGCTCTTTCTGCCACAGTTTTTTTGCCGTCTTTCATAAGCCTATTGATAAACTTGGAGATTAAACGGCTGTTATACACACTATCTGGCTCTGCTATTCTTTTTTCTGCTTTTTTATGTCTCATATTTTATGCTGCAGCTTCTGCTTTAGACGCCGGAGCTGCTCCCGCAACCTTAGCTCCTACCGGTCCGCCGCCGCGTTTCGCTCCGTATTTGCTGCGCGATGTTCTTCTGGTTTCAACTCCTAAAAGATCAAACTTTCCACGTACAATATGATACTTTACTCCAGGCAAATCTTTTACCCTTCCGCCTCTAACCAAAACAATGCCGTGTTCGGAAAGTGAATGACCGATTCCCTGAATATAAGCAGTAACTTCCATTCTATTAGAAAGCTTAACTCTGGCAACTTTGCGAAGAGCTGAGTTTGGTTTTTTTGGCGTCATGGTTTTTACCAGAGTAACAACTCCCCGTTTTTGCGGAGCAAGAATATTTTTATATACACGTTCCCGTGCGTTAAAAAGCCTTCTTAAACCTGTTGAGCGGGTTTTCTTTATCTTCTTTTTTCTTCCTTTTTTAGTTAATTGTGACAATGTCGGCATAAATTTTAGTTAAAAGTTTAAAGTTAAAAATTCAAAATAAAGGTAATTTTATTTTAAGATAAACATTCCTTATCTAATTTTGAACTTTGAACTTTGCATTTTGAATTATCATTATACTCCTTCCGCAGGCTTTCCTTCAACTGGAATGAGACGGCCAATAATAACATTTTCTTTAAGACCTATTAATTTATCTTCCCGGCCTTCCAGCGCTGCTTCTGTTAAGACTTTTGTTGTCTCCTGAAATGACGCGGCAGACAGCCATGAATCAGAGAAAAGAGCTGCCTTTGTTATTCCCAAAATTACTCTTCTTCCGGTTGCAGGCTCTGCTCCGGATGCCAACATTTCTGAATTTATTTCTTCAAATCTTGTCTTGGTTATAAAGTCACCTGGAATTAATGCCGTATCTCCAACCGTTTCTACGATTACTTTATCCGACATCTTGCGCAGTATTACTTCAAAATGTTTATCGTTAATTACAATTCCCTGAGACTCATAAACTTTTTGCGCTTCGGTTAAAATATAGCGTTGAGTTGCAGTAAGTCCTCCTACCTTTAATACCTCTTTTGGATCAAGATAACCTTCGGCAAATGCAGTTCCGGCAACAACTTCATCCCCATCCGAAACCAGCAAATCAACCGCTAATGGCACAAAGTATTCACGCTCTTCAACCGGTTTTATTTTTGTATTTCTTACTCTTATAATATAACCGTCTTGCGCAGTTTCAATCTTAACTTTACCGGAAATTTCCGAAATTGGCGAGAAATTCTTAGGTGTTCTCATTTCGAACAACTCTTCTACTCTTGGAAGACCTTGTGTTACGTCTGCCATTACAACTCCGCCAAAATGTCTAACACGCATGGTAAGCTGTGTTCCAGGTTCACCTATAGACTGGGCCGCAACAACGCCAACCGGTACGCCTGAGTCAACCTTTTTGCGTGTTGAGAAATCCCATCCGTAACAAGAAGCGCAAATTCCATAAGTTAGCTTGCAGGTAAAAGCAGAACGAACAACAATTTCTTTAACATCATGCTGAGATAGTAACTTTGCTTTTTCTTCTGTTATTTCCTCGTTTTCTTTTAATAGTACCTGCCTTGTCTTTTTAGAAAGCACTTTATTTGCCGTAAATCTTCCAATAATTCTATCTTCAAAAGCTACTGTCCTGTCTTTTTCACCAACTGCAATTGTTATTCCCTCGGTTGTACCACAATCATCCTGCATAACGATAACGTCATGAGAAACATCAACCAGTCTTCGGGTTAAATATCCTGCATTTGCAGTTTTCAAAGCAGAATCCGTTAGACCTTTTCTAGAACCACGAGCCGAAGCAACGTATTCAAAAATAGACAATCCTTCTCTAAAGTTTGATTTAATTGGTAATTCAACAATTTTTCCTAACGGATCAAGAATAAGACCTCTCATTGCAGAAAGCTGTTTTAACTGATCTTTTCCGGCTCTAACTCCTTCGGAATCGATAAGGGTTTTTATAACATTGGTGGATTTAAGATTGTTCCATGTAAGATCAGCTATTGTATCTGTTGTCTTAAGCCATACTTCGTTTGATAAGCGTTTTCTTTCCTCGACTGTTATAAGACCCTTTTGATATTCATCTTCTATTGCTGTTATTTTTTCTTCCGCCTGATCTATCATTTTGTCTTTTTCCTGAATCATTTCGTTGTCAAAAACCGAAACGGAGATACCAGAAATTGTCGCGGAGTAAAATCCAAGATTTTTTATGTTATCTATTAACGATCCTACTTCTTCTGCAGAACATTTTTCCAAAGCAGTTGTTATAATTCGCTTTATATTAGATGCCTTTACCGCTTTATTAACAAATGAAATTACGCTTGGAAGCTTTTCGTTAAACAATAATCTTCCAACCGTTGTCTCAACAATTTGATCTTTACCTGATATTTTTACTCTAACATTAATTGGTTCTCTTAACTCTACCTTCTTAAGCTGGTATGCAAGCAATGCTTCCTGTGCATCGGCAAAATTAGACATATTTTCTTTTCGCAAAGCTTCATCCATAGTTGTAAGATAAAAAATTCCAACCGCCATTTCCCTGTTAGGAAGAGTAATAGGACTACCGTCTGCGGGTTTTAAAAGATTATGAATCGGCATCATAAGACTAATCGCCTCATCCTGGGCTTTTTGAGATAACGGAATATGAACTGCCATTTGGTCTCCGTCAAAATCTGCATTATATCCGGCGCAAACGCATGGATGTAGTTGAATCGCAGAGCCTTCGATAAGTACCGGGTAAAAGGCTTGAATTCCAAGCTTATGTAATGTTGGTGCACGATTTAAAAGCACCGGATGATTTCGGGTAATTTCTTCTAAAATGTCAAAAACTTGAGGCGGTCTTTTTTCGATATAGCGCTTTGCTGATTTAATATTTGGAGCAAGATTTCTCACAATAACTTCCCGCAGTACAAACGGTTTAAACATTTCAAGCGCCATTTCTTTTGGCAAACCGCATTGTGAAAGACTAAGTTGAGGACCAACCACAATTACAGAGCGCCCGGAATAATCCACTCTTTTTCCTAAAAGATTTTGTCTAAATCTTCCCTGTTTTCCCCTAAGCATGTCGGAAAGAGAACGAAGTGGTGAAGAGACGATTTGGTTTCTTTGCGATGCGTCAATTAATGAATCAACAGATTCCTGAAGCATTCTTTTTTCGTTTCTAAGAATTATTTCCGGTGCGCCAAGACTCATTAAATGTCTTAACCTGTTATTTCTGTTTATAATTCTTCTGTATAAGTCGTTAAGGTCAGATGTTGCAAAACGGCCTCCAACCAACTGAACCATAGGCCTAAGGTCAGGCGGAATAACCGGCAAAACAGTAGAAACTATGGATGCCGGATAAACACCGGCTTTTCTCATTGATTCTATAAGTCTTAATCTTTTAATAATCTTAAGATATCTGGCACCGCTTGCTTTTTCCGCGTCTTTTCTAAGCAAAACAATAATGGCCGAAAGATCCACTTTGTTTAAAAGAGTAAGCAATGCCTCTGCGCCTGTTTTTATAATAAAGAATATTTCTATGTCGTATTCCAAAAACTTGAAGTATTCATCTTCGGAAAGAACACTTCCTACTTTAAGACTCTTTATAAGTTTAGAAAGTGCATCAAAAATTTCATCCAATTTCTTGCTTTCTTCCTCGTACCTTTTATCTAAAGCTGTAACTCTTTGGCGTTTTATAAATTCAAGTTCCTGATTAATAAGTTCTTTTTGTTCACTTATAGTTTTAATTGATTTTGTATCTTTTTTCTTATCTTCTGCCTCTTTACCAATTCTCTTTTCTTCCATTTTTATTTCATCTTTGAGAGTCTTTTTTCTTTCCTCAATAGTTTCTGCAAATTTTTTAAGAGCATCCTCACGCTTTTTTTCATCAATATCAATTACAAGATAGGAAGCATAGTAGACAACGGATTCCAAATGCTTTTGAGACATATCCAAAATAAGAGCAAGTGACGAAGAGGGACCTTTAAAAAACCAAACATGAGCAACAGGAGAGGAAAGCGTAATATGTCCCATTCTTTCTCTTCTTACTCTTGACAAAGTTACCTCGACACCGCATTTGTCACAAATTATTCCTCTGTATCTTATTCTTTTGTATTTTCCGCAATAACATTCCCAATCTTTTGTTGGTCCAAAAATCCGCTCATCAAAAAGCCCGTCTTTTTCCGGTCTTAGAGTTCGGTAATTAATTGTTTCCGGTTTGGTAACCTCTCCGTACGACCAGGAAAGAATATCATCCCTGTTTGCAAGAAGTATTCTTAGCGATTTAAAATCTACAATTATTTGATCTTTCTTTTTTTTGTTATTCATTTGTTTTTATCTCCGTTCCTCCAGCTGGTTGCGCTGCATCTGATTCTGCTACTGTTTCTGCTCCTAAAGTTTCCTGTAACTCTTTTGCTTCTTTTTCGGTTTTTTCTTCTTCTTTTTCTTCTGTAATAGCAACTTGATCTTCGGCAGAAACAGTTGCTCCAACAGTAACAACATTAAGAGATAATGCCTGCAACTCTTTAATCAGTACCTTAAATGATTCGGGAACTTTTGGCGTTGGAATATCTACGCCCTTAACTATAGCTTCGAATGCCTTAGCTCTACCTACAATATCGTCAGACTTTAATGTTAACATTTCCTGCAGTGTATAGCGAGCCCTATGTGCTTCAAGCGCCCAAACTTCCATTTCTCCAAGTCTTTGGCCTCCCATTTGGGCTTTCCCACCAAGAGGCTGTTGGGTAACAAGTGAGTATGGACCTGTTGATCTGGCATGAGTCTTATCCTCAACCATGTGGATAAGTTTCATAATGTATTCTATACCTACAACTACCGGCTTTTCGTATACTTGACCTGTTCTTCCGTCGTAAAGCGTAGCCTTACCATTTTTTGGTAGATTGGACTTCTCAAGAAGCGATACAATTCTGTCTTCGCTGATATTTTCAAAAACCGGCGCGGCGATTTTAATATTTTGTTTTAACGCAGCCCAACCCAAATGAGCTTCCAAAAGCTGTCCTAAATTCATACGGGCTAAAACGCTAATAGGAGAGATAACAATATCAACAGGTGTTCCATCAGCAAGATAAGGCATGTCTTCGACCGGCAAGATTTTTGAAATAACGCCTTTATTTCCGTGTCTTCCTGCTAGTTTGTCTCCGACTACAACATGTCTAAATTGCGCAACCTCAACTAAGATTTTCCTGATTGTTCCGGGCTCTAATTCGTCTCCGCCTTTACGACTAAGTATTTGTACGCTTATTACTGTTCCTCGTTCTCCGTGAGGCATGCGAAGAGACGTATCGCGAACTTCCCTTGCCTGCTCGCCAAATATTGCTCGCAGTAATCTTTCTTCTGCTGTTAATTCCGTTTCTCCTTTTGGAGCAATTTTGCCGACCAAAATATCTCCCGGACTAACTTCACTTCCAACAACAACAATTCCATCTTCATCCAGATTTTGCAAATCTTCTTCCGAAACGTTTGGAATATCTCTGGTTGTTTCTTCCGGTCCGAGCTTTGTCTCAACTACCGAAGCTTCATATTTTTCAATATGGATAGAAGAAAGCATGTCTTCTTTTACAAGTCTTTCGGAAATTACGATAGCGTCTTCGTAACCTAAACCGTCTAAGGAAGCATAAGCAATAAGCAAATTTTGTCCCAAGGCTAATTCTCCGTTTTCAGCTGCTGGTCCATTAATTAAAATATCGCCTTTTTTGAATTTTTCTCCGCTTTTTACAGTTGGTTTTTGAGTATAAGACGTTGCTTGAGAAGTTCGTCTAAATGCTTCTATGCGAAAAGTCGCCTTTTCGCCTTTGGCGCCTTCTATAGTAAGAGTTTCGCCGTCGGCATAAACAACTCTACCGTCAAACGGCGCTTTTACAACTCTTCCCATCACTTGAGCAATCGGACCCTCCATACCTGTACCAACAAGAGGCGAATGCGGTTTTACTAAAGGAACTGCCTGACATTGCATGTGAGTACCCATCAAAGCCCTGTTTGCCTCATCGTGGGCAATAAAGGGAATTAATGATGCTGCCGTCCCTACTACTTGCCTTGGAATAACATCAACATATTCAACTTTTTCCTTATCTACCTCTGTAAATTCTCCTTGATATCTGGCTGGTATCCTATCGTGTAAAATCGTTCCGTCATCAGCCAAAACCATTGCATGAGTAATATAGCGTTCTCTTTCATCGTCTGCGGATAAATAAGCAATTTCATCCGTTGCTCTGGAGATTGTTTTTTTACCTTTTTTCTCATGGACAATTTTTCTGTAAGGAGCTTCTAAAAATCCATACTGATTTACTTTTGCGTAAAGCGCCATGTAAGTTACAAGTCCAATATTTGGACCCTCCGGGGATCTAATTGGATCAATGCGGCTGTATTGTGAACTATTGATATCACGAATAGAAAAGGAGGCTCTTTCTCTGGATATTCCACCTGTTCCCATAACTGTTAAGCGGTTAAGATTATCAACTTCAGATAAAGGATTTGTTTGGTCAAGAATTGTGGAAAGTTGAGAAGTTCTGAAAAATTCATTAATCGAGGCCATAATAGGACGGGCATTGATAAGATTGGCAACCGAAACCGGCGTATCTGCCTGAATAAGACTCATTCTCTCTTTAATACTTCTTTCAAGTCTTAAAATTCCAACTCTAAAAGCAGTCGAGGCAACAAGTTCTCCAACCCTTCTGACTCGTCTGTTAGCTAAGCTATCTATATCATCAACACTTCCTTGGCCTTGAGTAAGTAAAATAAGGTAAGTTATTGTTCCAATAATGTCATCAATGGTTAAAACGTGTAAGTCCGAAGGAGCAAAACCGGAAGTTCTACCTAACTTTTTGTTTATTTTGTATCTACCAACCATTCCTAAATCATAACGTCTGTTGTTAAAAAACAATCCGTTGAAGTTTTCCCGTATTTTATCAAGAACAATTGGTTCGCCCGGATGCATACGTCTGAATATTTCAATTACTGCCTCTGTTTCGTTTTGTGTTTCGTCTTTACCTAAAGTGTTTTCTACAAAAAGATTTTTATCCGCTTCTTTTATATGGGTAAATTTTTCTAAAATCTGGTCGTTTGAAGACAAACCAATAGCACGCAAAAAAGTGCTGGCTAAAAACTTTCTTCGTCTGTCTATTTTTACCGTAATCGTATCGTGTCTTGTAACGGAAAATTCAAGCCAAGAACCGTGAATTGGCCTAACTTCTGCCGTATATAACGTTTTTCCTGTAACAGGGTCCTGGGTTGCCGTAAAGAAAACTCCGGGAGAACGGACTAACTGATTAACAACTGCGCGTTCAATACCATTAACAATAAACGTTCCTCTCTCTGTCATTTGAGGAATATCTCCCAAAAATACTTCCTGGCGATAAACTTTTCCGGTTTTTTTGTTAGTTAATGAAACTTTTACATAAAGAGGAACATCAAAAGTGACTCCTTTGGAAATAGCAATTTGGGGAGTAGTGGATGGCTTACCAAAACGATAGTCTTCTAAGGAAAGACTCCAGTTTTTTTCTGTAAAGTCGTCAATCGGGGATATTTCTTTTAAAATTTCTCCAATAGCAAAATCCTGAAACCATTTGTATGATTCCTTTTGTATTGCTAGTAAATCGAGTTGCGGTAAGGCAGCGTACGCTTTTCCCCAATTTTGTCTAATATGGTCGGTCTTATCAGATTTTGGCATTTGTTATTGAGTTAAGTCGTTTTTATACAACAAAAAAAGAACGGGCGAAACACCCATTCAATCTTTTTGCAAGATTAAGGTAAACTGTTTATACCACATAACTTCGCCTTCTGTCAATAGCCTAGTTTAAAAAAAATGTATCTAAAGTTTTTTATACTAAAAGCGGTAATTGATGAGGATGGTTTTTGTATTTAAGATAAAGCTTAATTGTTTCGCCGTGATCAAAAGCAAATTCTTCTAGCGGCATAAGATTTTGAATTGAAACCCATTCTATTTTTGTAGTTTCTTTATCTTTTGCACCTACCTGTTGCAAAGGGTTTATTATAAACTCCATGGCAACATTTTGCCTCTCTGCATCCGATGGACGATTAGGATTTGAGTTAATTCTAAAAAGCGAAATTACTTCTCCTACCCAACCTGTTTCCTCTTTTAGCTCTCTTAGCACTCCCTCTGTTGCAGTTTCGTCTCTGTCCAAAAATCCTCCGGGCAAAGCCCATTTTCCGCCTTCTATAATATTTTCTGCTCGCTTAAGAAGTAATAGTTTTCCATCCTTTTCAACTATTGCGTGAAGTACGATATGCCGAAGACTGCTTTCATTCCCATTTTCAAATGTACAGGTAATCATTTTTTATTCTTCTCTCTCAACGGTAATGGAGCATTCTGTAACAAGAGCGGCGATTGCTCCAATTGCGGCAAGAACTGGTGCTAGAACTGCACCAACAACTCCAAAAGTAAGGGGAAATTCTACCAAAGTTTTTCCGGTTTTATCTTTAATTATGATGCGGCGGACATTTCCTTCTCTTATTACTTCTTTAACTTTTTCTAATAATTTTTCTCCGCTGACGTGAAATGTTTCCTGTTTTTTATTCGTTGCCTTTACCATATCTAAATATAGTATATCACAAATGTAAATTGAATTCTTCAATAATATTAGTTTTACCAGGATGACAAACTGAATTTGTAGTTATTAATGATATCTTTGCAACTTTTAATTTACCTATCCTAACATCTTTTAGTTTTTTTTCTTCTTCAAAAAATGAATTATTAGGTGTTTCTGTAAAACGGCAGATACTGATATTACCAAAAAATATTTCGCTTGAAGCATATTTTTTGTTGTCATAAACTCCGACATTTTTTAATTCTTCTCTTAACTCCAAAACTAAATATTTTAATATTTCATCTGAATAAGCACGCAGAGACAAGCTTGTCGGCAACTCAAAAATACCCTTAATATTAAACTCAAATGATTTGTATCTTGGCACTACAGATTGTAATACTTTTTTAACTTTTTCTATCTCTTCGTTTGTAAAATTTGGCGGATTAGCAATACTTTTAATATTTTGAATAGTTAAATGAAATGAATTTGGCAAATAATAATAAAGCCTGTTGTCCGCATTTTTAAGCGGCTTTATAACTTTGGAAATTATTGCTTGTTGAATTTCTCTTGGTGGAAATACAACGCTTGTTAAACAAATTCTGCTATCGCTTGCGTAATCGGAAAGAGACTCAACAATTGTTGACGGGTTTTCTCCTTTTTTAAACTTTTCTTCAATTTTCTCAAAAAGCTGAAATTGTTTTTGTTGGTAAGAAACCACCTGTAAATTATAGCAAACATCATCTGATATAATATATTAGATGAAAGCTGGAGTTGATTATATTGGCGTTTCCGTTGGAGCGTTAATTGTAAATAACAAAGGAGAAATTCTTTTAAGCAAGAGAAGTAAACTAACCAGAAATGAACAAGGTTCCTGGGAGGCACCAGGCGGAGCAGTAGATTTTTTTGAAAAACGCGAAGATGCAATAAAACGAGAAGTAAAAGAAGAGTTTGGGGTTGAGATTAATATAATTGATGTGCTTCAAGCTTCGGATGAAATTTTACCAAAATACAAACAACACTGGATTGCGACAACATACCTTGCAAAAATTAAAGACAGACAAAAACCAAAAATTATGGAACCTCATAAATGCGACGGTATCGGTTGGTTTTCAATTAATAAATTACCAAAACCACTATCTTATATTACAACTTTGGACATCGCCGCTTATAAAAAGTTATTAAAAAAGGAAATGAATTGATTGACTTTCATTTAGAAACTCCTTAGCAACTATCTTTTTCGTGAAACCCAGGCTTTGGCTCGGCCGGTTCTGGCCAAAGATTTTTAATACTGTTACTGCCCCCAAGCTCAAGTGGAATAAAATAGTCTACTTCGTATGCACCTCTTGGCTCCGGATACCGAATACTATATTCCTGATAAACTTGCCTTTTTAACTCTACCGGAACATTTCTAACCCGTTTTGTATAGCCTGAAGTACATATATCCTGTACTGTAACATTTTGAAAAGCATCACCTAGAGTTAAAGAAGGATTTGGGTACAGATTTGAATTTTGCGAAATACGGGTTGGTGTCGGGCCGATAACATTAACTTGTTGTTTAACTATATTTGATGATTTGAATATCAAATAAACCACAAAAGCTAAAATAATAATGGCAATTAAAATAAAAATTACTTTTATGTAATTAGTTCTATTCTCCTCTTCCATTTCCTAATAAATGTAAAACTATATTGTTAAGTTTTTGTATGTAATCAGCAAGAATTAAAAAATTAAATCAGATAAACATAGCTTTGCGTTCGTGATATAATCGAGGTATGCTAACGGCTAAGGAAATTGTTGATATTTACATCTCGTTTTTTGAAAAAAGAGGACACAAAAGAATTCCTAATTCTCCACTTATTCCTCAAAACGACCCCACTACTCTTTTTACAAGCTCCGGCATGCAGCCGCTTGTTCCCTATTTACTAGGTGAACCGCACCCGCAAGGAAAAAGACTGGTGAATGTGCAGAATTGTTTTAGAGCCCAAGAT
>JACPAR010000031.1 GCA_016180725.1 Candidatus Levyibacteriota bacterium
CTGTACCTGTAGCAGTTAATTCTCCATCGCTAACTGTATATTCAAAACTGGCCGCCCCATTAAAATTGGCAGCCGGTGTAAAAACGGCATTTGATCCGTCTCTAACCACAGTTCCATTGACTGCATTGCTCACTGAAGAAAGAGACAAAGCATCATCATCCGCATCCGTATCATTGGCTAAAACATTCACGCTGACCGCAGTGTCTTCCGGAGTAGAAACATTATCATTAGTGACAGTAGGAGGGCGGTTATAGTTTACCGTCACGTCCTGCAAAGTTGGAGTGGCGGTGCCTGTTCCGGAAAGGGTGGCCCGCCATTGAAAATATCTCCCGCCTGTTACTGATGATAACGATATAGGAGATGTCCCCCCAAGAGATGAACTCCATGAAGGGGTTGCATCATTCTTGGCAAAAGCACTGTTTTGTGAGCGCACCTCAAAATTTATATCTGTTCCGGCAGGAAGTGTTTCATTCCAGGAAAGTGATGAATACCCAGTTCCACTTGAGCCAGTGTCCAATACATCAGAGGTTTGGATGCCAGAATTGGAATATGCTTTGTAGTAAGTTTGGAAACGAAGATCGCCTTTGCCAGTATTTTGTAAAGTCCATGAGCTGCCACTATTACTTAAGGTATATCTTCCGCCTCCATTGTATTGATCTGTACTAGTGACCCCTGAATACCAAGCATAATTATTTGTATCCGATGTTCCGCTTCTGTGTATAACAATTGCATAAACAGATCCGGCAGATATTGCTGGAGGTGACGAAAAAACAAAATCATAATTTGTATCAGTTGATTTATTAATTCCTGATGCTGCTAATGAAGAACTTGCACCAGAAATTATAGTGCTAGGAGAATCGGAGACGGTGTTATATATTTCTACAGTTACATTACCTGAGGCATCATTCTTATTGTTACGGTCTAACCTAAGATTTACCTTTGTTAAGAAACCAGTTTGGCCTGCTGTAAATGTTTGAGCCAACCAACTAGATATACCGTAAGTTTGAGCTGTTGAACCAGTTATTTGTGTTTGATCAGCTGTTTCTGATCCCAAAGTATTATTTACGCTACCATCTCCGCTTCCCACATCAGTCACAGTAGTATTTGTAGAAGTACCCGCATCAAACTCTACCTTTGTGGTAACTACAAAAACAGTAAAATGATTTAGGCCGGAGATTTTTATTACATCGTTTTCTGTAGTTTTTGGTTGGCTAACTTTTTCCGCCTGATCCAATTCCGAAACACTTTCTCCAGCTTTTACTTCTATTTCCTTATCTCTTGCAGAGTCTGGAATGGGGAGGGTTAAGTCATATTCAAAAGTTCCATCCTGCATGGTAGAAGTGATGTCGTAGGCTGTGTCGGAAAAAGCGCCTAAAGCTTCCTGTTCTTCTTTGGACAACTTGATTTCTTTTACGGTTATTGTTCCAGGATTTTCTGGTAATTTTGTAAACGTTATGCTTAATTTGCTCTCAAACGGTGATTTGTATTCGGTATTTAGTGTAACTGCGGCATTGGTTGTGTAACTTCCATCTTCGTTTTTTGTCCACGGATCCGGTAATAATTGTGCTGAGGAATCTTTTACTTCTTGTTGAGGTTCTTGGGTAGGTAATGGAGTTGGAGTGATTGTTGGTGATTCGGTTGGTGTCGTAGTTGGAATTGGGGTAGGTGTTGAGGTGGGAGTTAGTTCTACAGTTGGAGTAGGAGTTGGTGTATCCGAAGGAGTAATAGTTGGTGTTGGTGTATCGGAAATTGCTGCAGTAGGAGATGGTGCGGTTACTACAGGAGTTGCTTCCTGTGCATAAACAAGTGATAACGGAGTCGATTTTACTTTTAAAGTCGCTAATATTTGGAACTCCAACTGTTTTTTGGCCATTAATGAAAAATGTTGGCGTTGAATTAACTCCCAATGTACTACCGTCATTTTGGTCACTTCTAATTTTGCTGTAGTATTTATTTGCTTCAATACTTTTTTTGAATTTATCTAAATCTAATCCTAAATCCTTTGCATAGCCTGTAAAAATGTCGATTGCGTTGTCGCTTTCGCTCCATGTATTTTGATTTTTATATAATTTGTCGTACATCTGCCAGAATTTTCCCTGCTCTCCCGCTGCTTCCGCGGCTTCTGCTGCAGAAAAAGCATTTTTGTGTTGAGGTAGAGGAAAATGACGGTAAACAAAATTAACTTTTCCCTGCCTCTCGGCCAGAATTTGTTTAACAATTGGGTGAGCAGCGCCGCAAGCAGGACATTGAAAATCGGCAAACTCAACAATTGTGACTTTGGCATTAGGCGCTGTAATTTTGTTGCTATTCGATTTAACAAGTAATTTAGCATCGGCTACTTGTTGGTTTGACGAAGAAAAGTTTGCAGGTTGCTGAGAAGAACTGCCCAAAAAGAAAATTGCGCCAATTACAATAGCTATTGTTGCCAAACCTACTCCAACTAAAATTTTTGCTTCCTGATTCATTGTTTTTTATTATACCTCAAAAAAGCAAACATACAAATGGTAATGACCATAAAAGAAATTAGAGAAAGCAAAGGAATGGTGATAAAACCAAACCAATCAATATATGTGGTAGAGCAGGAAACTCCAAAGGCGCAAGGCGCTGTACTTTCGGGAATTATACCTATTTGTAAAAGATGTTGATAAAATCCAATTATTATTCCGGGTATACTCAAAGGTAAAACATAAAAGGGTAGATTTTTGTCTTTTCTTATTATTCCAACGGCAATAATAATTACCAATGGATACATAAGAATTCGTTGATACCAGCAGAGTACGCAAGGGACAAAATCCAGAATTTCACTAAAATAAAGACTGCCTAAAAACGCAGCAAATGCGCTGATCCACGAAATATAAAAGAATGTTATTCTTTTTGTCATTTTGAGTTATAATTTATATTATTTTATTAATTTTAATGCAAAAATTAATCCGACTGTTTGGATTAAAAACATTAATAAGTTAAGGCCGTCTGCAGATGAACTAGTCCAGCCCGACGCCAACCAAAAAGTTGCGTTTAAAAGCATTCCGCCAATTAAACCTGCAATTAATAAAATATTAATTAATTGATTACTTTTTTGATTAACAAGTAAATAAAGTACGGAAATTGCTAAAGCAACTGCTGTTAAAAGTTCTCCCCACATTGTTAGTGTTCCAAACGTTTTTGCATTAGGAATAGCAACGTTTTGGAGAAAATCTTTAAACCAGGGATAAGGATTTTTACTAGCAAATTTTTCTAGAGTGGTTCCTAAACTATCAACAAATTTGCCTCCTGTAACTTTTCCAATACTGCTTCTTGCCCAAATAAAGTCAACAGCCAAAAGCATAAACAATAGGTATTTATATAGATTTTTGTTTTCTTTCATTTGTTTCACCCCCTTTCATAATATAGTTTATTTTGGATATTCTTGTTCTAAAGCGTTTATGAGTTCTTTGCCAATTCTTCCTCCCGGGTGAATTCTAAATAGAAAAAATCTGTCTTTCTCGTTAACTTCATTACCTGTAATTGTTGAAACTGCTGTTTTATAACCAGCAGATTTTACAATATCAATTGCCTCCAGATCAAATGCTCCATATGGATAAGCAAAAGAAACAATTGGAATATTTAGCTTTTTCTCAAGCATAACTTTACTTTGTTTTATCTCGTATTCTGCTTTTTCTTTTGACAAACCCTTAAGATAAGCATGGTTTACAGTGTGAGCACCTATTTCAACTAGCCCGCTACTTAAAAGATCAAAAACTTGCCAAGTATACATATAATTTGGTTTATCAAGAAAACCAGGTATTATATAGGCAATTGTTTTTACATCGTGTTTTTTTAGAATTGGCAAAACGTCTGTGTAAAAATCTCTATACCCGTCATCAAAAGAAATTATAACAGGTTTTTGGGGAAGTTCTTCCTTGCTATCCAAAATGTCGGCAAGATCTAATGGGGTTATAAATTTGTATCCATTATCAGCAAGAGTTTCTATTTGTTTTTCGAATATAAATGGCGGAATGTTTAATGACTGGCGAATTGTATCTTTTTTGTCTGCAACATTTTCAACGTAATGATAAATAAGAATTGGCACCCGAAAAGATTCAGACGTAGAGTTTTTCTTCATGGTTCCTTTAACATCGGAGGGGAGCTTGGTCATTTCTTTATATTCTTTAGTGCTTGTTTTTAATGTTGGGCGAAAAGGAATATATAAAAGACCTAGTATAGCCAAAAGAATAAGAAGTAATGGAAATAGTTTAAATTTCTGCAAGAAACTGAGTTTTCTTGATCGTTTTGTTTTTTTGTCGGTTTTTCTTTTTTTAATTGCCATAAGGTTTAAGCCCTATCAAGTATAACATGGAAAAAACAAGAGGAAAAGTTTTCTGTATCTGCTGTGTTTAAACGGAAAATTTAATCTCAAATATTTGCCAAGGGCTTTTATTTAGGTTAGAATAGCGGATCCATTTTGGTTTAACTTTAAAATAGGCAATTCCTTTTTTTGCTTCCCATCTTTGAGCTTTTGGATTTTTTGTAAAATATATTTTTTTATATTTTTCCAATTCTTTTCCTTTTTATTCATAAATCAAAATATAATTCCGGATTTGCGCTAAGCTTTGTCCATGGAACTTCTTTGTAATTAAAAAATGCTGCCGAAGCAATCATGGCGCCATTGTCGGTACACAACCATTTTTCTGGAAAGAAAAATTTAGCGTTTAGCAAATAGCGTCTAGCGTCTAGTTCAAAACGATCACGGAGAGTTTGATTTGCTGCGACGCCGCCTGAGAGAAGAATTGATTTTACTTTATATTGCTCTGCTGCTTTTAAAGTTTTTACAACTAAAACGTCAATTATTGCTTGTTGAACAGAAGCGGCGATATTGGCGATTGTTTCATTGTTCAATTGTTCAATTGTTTTTATTTCGCGGAGTACTGACGTCTTCAAACCTGAAAAACTAAAATCAAAGTCATCCGAGCCGATCATTGGGCGAGGGAAATTAAATGCTTTTGGGTTTCCGTTTGTTGCTGCTTTTTCAATTTCTGGCCCGCCGGGGTAAGGAAGACTTAATAGTCTGGCAATTTTATCAAATGCCTCTCCGGCTGCGTCGTCTCTTGTTCCTCCTAGCCACCGAATTTTTCCGTGGCCATTCATAAGAACTAAATCGGTATGTCCGCCGGAAACAATTAAGGCAAGAGCGGGGAAATCAATATCAGCGTCTAGCAAATAGCGTCTAGCGTCTGGTTCGGAATTTTCGACAATAAAATTTGCGTAGATATGGCCAAGTAAGTGATTAACAGGAATTATTGGTTTATTCCAAATATAAGCCAGGGTTTTTGCTGTTTCCACTCCAACCAATAAGGAGCCAATGAGTCCGGGGCCAAATGTTACGGCAATAGCGTCAATATCTGGACGATAGATGGTTGAAGATAGAGGATCGATTTTTGATGATTGAGGATAGAGGCTAGAATCATTTAGGGTTTGTTCAATAACAGGAATAATATATTTAACTTGTTCTCTAGCTGCAACCTCCGGAATAATACCGCCTGTTTTTGAATGAAGAGTTAAAGAAGAGGTCAAGGTGTTTGACAGTAGCTTAACATTTTTACCATTTGTTTTTGCTTCTATTACTGCGGCTCCTGTTTCGTCGCAACTTGTCTCAATACCTAAAATACGCATGAGGTTAAAGATTTTCTATTTTAACAGTGTTTCCTTCTTTTATATTGTATTTCTTAGAAAGATTTGCATTTATTTCCAAAACTTTGTCGGAAGCAGAGGTGGGTTTGTATAAAGGAATACTTTCATCTTTTGATTTCGGCGGCTGTACATTTTCGTAAATTGTTGCAATTTTATCGCCTTTAATAAATATAATATCAATCGGAAACTTCATATCGCGCATCCAAAAAGAGTAAAAATCCGCTCTTTCAAAAATAAAAAGCATGCCTGTATTTTGGGGTAGAGATGAATATTTGGACAAACCTATTTCTTTATCCGAGGTTGTTTTAGGGATCAAGAGATTAAATTTTTGATTATTAACAGTAGCAGTTGGAGTTTTGCTAAAGGGAAAGATTCCAGTTTTAAAATAATTCTGGGATAAAGAGATTCCGAATACTATTAATAGTAGTAAGGCAAAAAGCGCAATGATTAATTTCATAAATTAAACTTTTCAAAAATCAATTTTGCCAAACGGCTTGTTGATTTTTCTGGTATTCTTTCGATTACATCAACAAGGTTTGCCTTTACTAGAGCTGCCTGCCGCTCTTTGTGTTTTCTGCCGGGGTCGCCTACAGTTGTTGCTATTATAGCAGGTTTAATTTCAGATACAAGATTATCGTAATCGTTATCATTCTTAAATCTTGGCAATAATAAAACGTAGTCAATCATATGTAAAGACGATAATATTTTTGCTCGGTCTTCCTGAGTATTTATAGGTCGATATTCTCCCTTTATTGTTTTTACCGTTTCGTCACTTTCCAAAAGAACAAATAGATAGTCTCCTTGATTTTTTGCCTGTTGCAAAAACTCTATGTGTCCAACATGCAAAATATCAAAAGAACCACCGGCTAAAACGATAGTTTTTCCGGCAGCCCTTAATTTTTTACTAATCTTAATTGCCTGATCAATGTTAAGAATCTTATCCATAGTTAATTCAAAATTTAAAATTTTAAACTCTAACTTTTAATTTTTAACTTTAAACTTTTAACTATTCTTTAGTTCCCCGTAAATAAACTGCCTGCCAGGGTCTGTAATTTGAAAAGAATTTGTCGGAAATAATTGTTTTTCCATCTTTGGTTACATCTCTTGTAAAATAAACGTTGGCACCGGATGCGGCAAAATCCACTTGTTTTACACTTCCTTTTGGAAGAGTCGGATCATCCTGGTATAAGGCTTCCGGAGCAGGTGACTGCGAAGTAATTACGGCTTGGCTAAGCGTAACTTGTCTGTTATCTTTTGTGCCATAAAACAAAAACGTGAGCCGTTGTATATCCGGATCAACAACTGTTTGAATAAGAATATAATTCCCAGTATCGTTTTTAAACCTAAAATCAACGCTTGGTGAATAAACGGTAGCATCAAAACCAGGAGGGGAGTCTTGTTCGTAATAACCAACTCTATAAGCATGCGCATTTCTTTCTACAACCGGAAGACCGGCATTAAGAACTGCTCTAAAAAGCGTTGTAGAAACCTGGCAAACTCCGCCTCCATCCCCTAGAACTGTCCGGCCGTTTTGGATAACATAAGCTGATTTATAACCAGTAAATACCGATATATCACCAACTGCTTTATTAAAAGAAAATGTTTCATTTGGTTCTAGCAGAATTCCGTTTAGTTTTTCTGCAGCAAGCGTTATGTTGTACATTCTATTTGGTATTGAGCCTTGAAACAGCGAAGTACCACTGCCGATAAGTTCTTTTATACCTATAGAATTTACTCTATCTGTTGTTACTTTTGGTTTTATGACTTTAATTGGAATGTTAATGTTTACAACTAGTGGCTTATCAGCTTTTAAAACAACAAAAGTTTTTGATTTTAATTCGTTTTTTAGAGCTTCCATGTCAACTCTTTGTCCATCAATTGAGGGACGAAATGCAGATACTTTGCCATTTTGGAAAGTAAACAGGGCATCAATTGGTTCAATATTTAAGTCTTTTGTAGTTGGATAGAGAAATTGTTCCAGTTTATCGACAGAATAATGATAAGATGGAGAAAGATATAAACCATTTAAATATGATTGAAAAATAAGACTGATGTTTGAAAATGTGTTGTCTGACCGGCCGATATAGAAAGCCTGATTTGCTAAAAGAATAGCATTATATCCATAATCCAAGTCGCCCGCAGATATAGTTGCAATTTTTTCACCGCTATAAAATACAAATTTTGTCTCGGCGATTTTTTTATTTTTTTCTAAAAAGTATCTTTGCACTTCTTCTTTTGTTTTACCGCCAAAGTTAACGTCATTTACCATAATGCCGGGATAAATAGTTTTTGAATATAATTTTTGGAAAGTAAAATAGGCAAAACTTGCCAAAAGAAAAAGTCCAAGGCCTGCTCCCACTAGAAACCAAAAGAGGTTTTTTGACAGCATTAGAATATGCTTTTTCTTGAGGGATTTAATGATTTTCATTTGCTATGGGTAATATTTGGTATTATACTATATGTGAACTCATAAATATACATTTTTATGGATGATAATACGATATTTTCAAGAAAACAGAATAACGGAGTTTCCAGTTCTCCAGAGGTTCAACCGCCCCCGCAAAATCCTCCCTTACCAAACCAGCCGCAAGCACAATCAGGGCAAGAGTTTACAGGAGAATTTGTAATAGCACCGTCTCCTAGTGCTCAATCAGAACCTGTACAGGCGCAGAAACAAGCGGATAATCCAAGTCAGCAAAAATCTTTTTTATCGGCAAAGCCGGATTTTTCTACAAGCGGAGCGTCGATATTTAAGCCGGGGCAACAAAGTAGCTCTAATGGCAAACATTCTTCTTTTTTGCCCTCTTTAATTATTAAGACACTTTTGGGTATTGTTGTTGTAATTGCTATTGCATTTTTTTTGCTCCGTTTTGCACCATCTTTTTTTTCTAATGTTACCAAAACTAAAAGCGAAAACGTAACGCTTACGTATTGGGGTTTGTGGGAAGATGCAGGAGTAATGCAGTCTATAACTTCAGATTTTCAAAGACAAAATCCAACAATTAAAATTTCTTATGAAAAAAAGGATATTAAACAGTACAGAGAAAGTCTTGTAACAAGGATTCAAAATGGCAGCGGTCCGGATATTTTCCGTTTTCATAATACCTGGCTGCCTCAGCTTGCAAATGTTCTATTGCCCTTATCGACCGATGCAATCAGAAAGGACGATTTTAAGAAATGGTTTTATCCTGTAATGCAGACCGATCTTACGCGAAGCGGCGCAATTTACGGAATTCCTTTACAGGTAGATACATTATCTTTATTTGTTAATACCGATGCCTTGCAGGCAGCAGGCGTACAACCGCCAACCACTTGGGAAGATTTTACAAAAACAGCCAGAATACTTACCGTTAAAAACCAAGATGGAAAAATTCAAACGGCAGGTGCGGCTATGGGAACTTTTGATAATATTACACATGCTCCGGACATTATCTCTCTTTTACTGGTGCAAAACGGAGCAAATATAAATGATTTATCGTCTACATCTAAAAATGCTTCGGATTCTTTAGATTTTTATACATCGTTTGCAAAAGGAGACGCCACTGTTTGGGATGACACATTAGATCCTTCGTATCTTGCTTTTGCTAAAGGTAATTTGGCAATGTATTTTGGTTATTCGTGGGATGTTTTTACTATAAAAGCCATAAACCCGCAACTTAATTTTCAGGTTGTTTCGGTTCCTCATCTTCAGGATAGAACTATGACAATTGCAAGTTATTGGAGCGAGGGAGTTTCTGTAAAAAGTAAGCATCAAAAGGAGGCAATGCTGTTTATGAAATTTCTTTCTCAAAAAGATGTTGCTCAAAGACTTTATGTAGAGGAAGCAAAAAAAAGATTATTTGGCGAGCCGTATGCAAGAGTAGACTTAGCAGATCTTCTTAAAACTAATGCTTTGGTTTATCCGTTTGTAAGTCAGGCAAAAGACGCCCGATCTTCATTTTTTGCCGGTAATACATTTGATAATGGGCTAAATGAGCAAATGAATGGTTATCTTGGTAATGCGGTTAGGTCCATACTTAGTAATACTTCTCCTCAAAGCGCAGTTGATACCCTTGCTAAAGGAGTTAATCAGATATTAAGCAGGTATTAACAAAACTAAACTTTTACTTCGGTGTATAATCTTGTCGTGGAAAGGGACGTTAAAGAGTCAATTTTAAAAACACTTGTTTACGCAGATTTATTTGATTACCCATTAACTTTAGATGAAATCTGGCGTTTTTTAATCAGTAATAAAATTGTCAGTAAAAAATCTGTAAAACAGTGTTTAGCTTCCCACCTGTTAAGCGGGAGCACAATTGTTTTTAAAAATGGATTTTATTTTTTGTTTGGCAGAAAGAGGATTTTAGATATTAGAAAGCGTCGAGAAAAAGAGAGTATTGATAAGTTTATAATCGCTCAAAAAATAATCAAGCTTTTTTCCTATATCCCTTGGGTATATTTTATTGGAGTCAGCGGTAGCTTGGCGATGAGAAATGCAAACAAAGAAGATGATATTGATTTCTTTATTGTTACGGAAAAAAATAGACTTTGGATAACAAGATTTTTTCTATTTCTACTTCTTGAAATTTATGGACTTCGGCGCAAAAGAAATGAAAAAAAAGCAATAAATAAAATTTGTTTAAATATGTTAATTGATGAGAAAAGTTTTTTAATAACAAAAGAAAATCAGGATTTATTTAGTGCTCACGAGATAATACAGCTGGTGCCATTATTTGATAGAAATAACACATACGAAAGGTTTATAAACGCTAACTTATGGTTCAGTAGTTTTTTGCCAAATGCATTAAAAAAGCGCGGAACTAAGCGGAACAATATGCAGAACTACGCAGAACCTATTTTTAGTATGTTTCTTGCTGTATTTGAGTTATTTGCAAAAAAAACACAACTATGGTACATGAAAAAACACCGCACAAATGAAATAGTTTCTGATGGCATACTTGCTTTTTACCCAAGCGATTTTAAAAATAAGGTGTTAAAAAGGTATAATAAGCTTTTAAAACAATATGGAAAAATTTAATCTTGTTGTTTGCGGTGGAACATTTGAATATTTGCATGAGGGACATAAAGCTTTTTTAAGATTTGCTTTTTTAAAAGGCAAAAAAGTCCTTTTGGGTTTAACAAGCGATGAGTATGTTAAAAGTAACGGTAAAGGCACAATCAGTTCATACGCAGAAAGAAAAAACAAGCTTGAAGCTTTTTTAGAAAAAGAGAATGTAAGTGGCAGGGTTGAAATAGAGCCGATAGATAATGCTCATATACCAAGAATTTGGGAAAAACTTCCTATAGAAGCAATTATTGTAACAGAAGATTCTTTTAAGGGCGCAGAAGCTATAAATAAAAAAAGAAAAGAACAAGGGTTGCCTTTGCTTAAAATAGTTGTTTTTCCTTTTGTTTTGGCGAGTAATGGGCAAGTAATATCTTCTTCAAAAATCCGGGATAAAAAAGTTAATGTTCAAAGTAATTTTGAAGCATTAGTTTTGCCCGATAACCTTAGACCCGAATTAAAAAAACCAATGGGAGCACTAATTACAGATTTTGATAATTGGATAAAAACTAATTCTTTCACTATTAATCCTTTACAAGTAATAACAGTTGGAGACGTTATTACAAAAACATTTAATGAGCTTAAGTTTCAGCAGAAAATATCTGTAATTGATTTTTATGTAAAAAGAGAAAAAAAATTTTCCAATATAAAAGAATTAGGCTTTTTGGGAAAAGAAGAAATTGTAGAGGTGGAAAATCCGGCAGGATACATCACGAATTCACTTTTTGGTTCGGTTAAGAAAATAATGAGTCTTCTTAAGACTAGTAAGCGGATTATTCTTAAAATTGAAGGAGAAGAAGACTTAGCCGTTTTGCCCTTTTTATTGTTTGCGCCTCTGGGTTTTACTATTTTTTACGGTCAGCCGGATAAGGGAGTTGTAAAGGTTGATGTAGCAAAAAACACCAGGGATACTGCCAGTTATCTTATTAGCCGTTTTAGTCCTAAAAACTTATAGTATATTGGTTACTAGAGGTTATTGACAAAACTAAGAATATACTATAACATTCACCTTGATTTTGTTAAATTAAGTCATTAATTTTTTAAAACTCCCTCGCTTTTTTTAGGAGGGATTTTCTTTTAAGAATATGAAAGATCAAAAAATTTATTTAACCAGAGACGGACTGGAAGAGCTTAAAAAAGAATACGAAGAGTTAATTAAGATAAAAAGGCCTGATGTTTTGGACCGGGTTTCTCAGGCAAGAAATCTTGGCGATCTGTCGGAAAATGCAGAATATGTTGCGGCAAGAGAGGAATTGTCGTTTATAGATGGCAGAATTGGTGAGTTGGAAGAACTGCTAAAACAGGTAACTTTAATTCAGGCTGATCACAGCGGTTCGGCAGCAAAAAAAGCCATTAAATTAGGTTCGAAAGTTACTCTTCATAGAGATGGCAAAAGGGAAATATATATGGTCGTAGGAGAATGGGAAGCAGATCCGACCGAGAAAAAAATTTCTCATGAATCGCCGCTTGGAAAAGCATTACTTGGTAAAAGAGTCGGAGAGAAAATCGAAGTAGAAGCTCCAGCCGGAAAAATACTTTATAAAATTGTTGACGTAGGCTAATTATTATTAGCAATCGATATATCTTAAAAAGTTTTTTACTAAGTTACAAATAAGATTCAATTTTTTTCTGAGAAATTTATTATGCAAAGTATTGACGTAATATAATTTTCTTGGTATTATCCAGATATTAAGAGATTGAATTACTCAACAATCTCCCCCAAAGAAAGGGAGATTTTTTATTAACCATGATTGTTGGAACAGTTAAAGAAATTAAAATCGGAGAAGGAAGAGTTGGTTTAACTCCATTTGGTGCAGATGCCTTAGTTCGCGCCGGGCATACAGTATTGGTTGAGAAAAGCGCCGGTGTTAACAGTGGATTCCTCCCGACTGCAGCCGAGGTTTACAAAAAAGCCGAGATGATTATCAAAGTTAAAGAGCCGCAGGAAAGTGAGTTTAAGCATTACCGGCCAGGAATTTTGCTTTACACATATCTTCACCTGGCAGCGGAAAAAGAAGTAACAAAAATGCTTTTAGACAAAAAAGTTACAGGAGTTGCTTACGAAACAGTTGAGCTTTCGGACGGTTCACTTCCACTGCTAACGCCAATGAGCGAGGTAGCAGGTAGGATGGCAGTACAGGTTGGCGCATACTTTTTACAAAAACCAAATGGCGGAGAAGGAGTGCTTTTGGGTGGTGTGCCCGGAGTAATG
>JACPAR010000006.1 GCA_016180725.1 Candidatus Levyibacteriota bacterium
AAGATTTATGAGCTCTTCTCTTTTTTCCCATTTTTGAAACTCTAAAATTATATCCGATCCTACAACCCAATAGATTTGTGCTTGGGCAAGTTTTTTTAGTTCTCTGATTGTATCTATAGTATAGCTTATGCCTTTTCTATCTATTTCTATTTTAGATATTTCTGTTTTTTCCTGGAGTAAAGATTTTGTCATAGTTAGGCGGTTTTCTATGCTGGCAAAACTTGGTTTCCATTGGTGTTGGAAAGCTGGAACCAGTAAAATTTTGCCTATATCGTTTCGTAGGTCCAAAATTTGTCTTATGACTAAGTAGTGACCTATGTGCGGAGGGTCAAAACTGCCTCCTAAAACTGCGATTTTCATAGTTCAATGCGGCAGAGACATAACTCAACGGCAACGATCTCGCGGATAAAATGCATCTGCGTAATCTAAAGTAAAGCCTTTAAGGATTTACACGGATAAAAATCCGTGAGATCTAATTTAGATAAAGTTCGGCCGGCTGCGGTTATTATACCAGATTGCCAAATTTTAAACTTTAGCGTATAATGCAGGCGTGTTTGATACTCTGAATAGAACAAGCCTCATAGTTGGGATTATTACTGTAATAGTTGCAGTTGTTATTGCCTTGGGTGTTTACAAATATGTGTTTAAGGGCAGTGTTAGGCAGCTTTTTACTCCTAAGACAGGAACAAAAATTACTCCAACAGGTTCTCCTAAGTCTTTGTTACCAACAAGTAAGCCTGGACAGCAAGGACAAGCAGTCGATAAAATAAAGCTATTTTTTGTTTCCTTAGATGATAATGGAAAATCAGGCAAAAAAATTGGCTGCGGGGACAGTATTGTTGCAGTTGATAAAAAAATTATCCCAACCCAAGAGCCTTTAAAAGCTGCATTAGAAGAGTTGTTTTCGTTTAACAATCAACAAGCTTATAATAAAACTAATTTAAATAATGCGTTAAATCAATCAGATCTTAGGCTTCAGGACGTTTCTATTAATAAGGGTGGTATAGCAACTGTAAATTTATTAGGTACGCAGGCAATTTCCGGCGCTTGCGAGGATCCAAGAATTATTGCTCAAATCAGAGAAACAGTATTACAGTTCTCATCAGTGACAGATGTAAAAATGTTTATCAACGGCTACCCAATTGAACAACTACTTCCAGGAAAATAAATTGACTCTTGACGAGATATAAAAAATATTGTATAGTTTCCTTAACCTTAAAACAATTAGGGTGTTTATTTTTTTTACTAAATTATGGCAGACGCAAAAAAATTTGAAAGAACAAAACCACATGTAAATATTGGTACCATTGGTCACGTTGACCATGGTAAGACCACTCTTACAGCCGCTATCGCAACAGTTCTCTCTAAAAAAGGAATGGCCCAAGCTAAAAAATACGAAGACATAGACAATGCCCCAGAAGAAAAAGCAAGAGGAGTTACAATTAATATTACCCACATAGAATACGAAACAGAAAAAAGACATTATGCTCACATAGATGCTCCAGGACACGCAGATTACATTAAAAACATGATTACAGGCGCCGCACAAATGGATGGCGCCATTTTAGTTGTTTCTGCTCCAGACGGGCCTATGCCGCAAACACGAGAACATATTTTACTAGCTCACCAGGTAGGAGTTCCATCAATTGTAGTTTTCTTAAACAAAACAGATATGGTGCAAGACGCAGAGCTTTTGGATTTAGTCGAAATGGAAGTTAGAGAGCTTCTTACAAAATACCAATATCCGGGTAACGATATACCAATTATTAGAGGATCAGCTCTTAAGGCATTAGAAGGTGACGGCGAAGCAGAAAAACAAATCACAACCCTTATGGATACGGTTGACAGCTATATTCCTACCCCAAAAAGAGACATTGAAAAACCCTTCATGATGGCTGTTGAAGACGTTTTCTCAATCAAAGGACGAGGAACAGTAGTTACAGGAAGAGTAGAAAGAGGTAAGGTTAAAGTTAACGAAACAGTCGAAATTGTTGGAATTAGAGACACAAAATCAACTGTTGTAACAGGCGTTGAGATGTTTAGAAAGCAACTTGACGAGGCTCAAGCAGGAGATAATGTTGGACTACTTCTTCGCGGAGTTGAAAAAGACGATGTAGAAAGAGGACAAGTTATTGCAAAACCAGGCAGCATTACTCCACACAAAGAATTTGAAGCAGAAGTTTATATTCTTGCCAAAGAAGAAGGCGGTCGCCACACGCCATTTTTTACAGGCTACAGACCACAATTTTACATTAGAACCACAGATGTAACAGCAGAAGTTGCGCTTCCACAGGGCGTAGAAATGGTTATGCCTGGAGACAGCACAAAAATGACAGTAAAACTTATTGTACCGGTTGCTTTGGAAGAAGGGTTAAGATTTGCTATCAGAGAAGGCGGAAAGACAGTTGGAGCCGGAGTCATCACTAAGATTATTGCTTAATACTTTAGAAAAGATTATAATAGATGACCGAAAGGTCATTTTTTTTGTTCAAAGTTGCCCTTTAATAGAGAGATCCTTCACTTCGTTTAGGATGACAGAGAGGAAATTATGCCAAGAGGAAGAATTAGAGTTCGTTTAAAAAGTTATGATGCAAGAGTTATAGACTCTTGTTGCCAGCAAATTTTAGATACGGCGATAAGAACCGGCGCCAAGGTTGTTGGTCCAATCCCCTTACCTACAGACAGAAGCGTTTACGCAGTTAATAAATCTCCATTTATAGACAAAGACGCCAGAGATCACTTTGAAATGCGAGTTCATAAAAGATTAATTGATATTATTTCCCCAACCGATAAAACCATAGACAGCTTAACCCATTTAGAGCTTCCAGCAGGCATCGATATCGAGATAAAAATGTAGGTTTATAAATAGTTAAGTATGAGTGAAGTACCTCGTCCACAAGATCCTATTTTAGTAGCAATGATAAGCGGAGCTAAAAGTCCCGTTAGTGGTACTCTTATAGAAGCAGCAGCTGTAACAGATGGGTGGTTAGATCCAAAAAAAGTGCAAGCAATCATTCATAATAGAGCAGCTAGTATTGGTGAATATACTCGTGTCCTTCTTGAAGTAGTTATGCAAGAAGCAGATGGATTAACGATAGCAGGAGTTTTAGAAAGAGATAATGACCGTTATCGCTTAGCATCTGAAGCACGAAAACATCTACCGGCCTTTGAAGATGCTAGAAACACTTCTAGGTAAATCTTCCAAACTCTTCAAAATTTATTTTTTTATCAGTAGAAAGCTTATATAAATGTAGTTGCATTTCTAGCCTGCGCATTATATAATTACTGAGTATACTCAAATCATGATTAAGAGATTGGAGGTATATTTGACTACATAGCGTATAAGTTTTAAGGGTTTTCCTTAGGGCAAAGCGACTGTGTGTAGTCGCTTTTTTTGTTGTTTTATGATTAACGCAATTATTGGGAAAAAGCAAAGTCAGTCACAAAGATTTTTAGAAGATGGAACAAGAATTCCGGTAACAGAGGTTTATGTTCCAGCTACACCCGTTGTCCTTATTAAAAATATTGATAAGGATGGCTATATTGCACTTCAACTTGCACATGGCACAAAAAAGCATCCAAGCAAAGCATTACTGGGACACATTCGGGGGGCAAACATAAAAGTAGCCCCTCGCTTTTTAAGAGAAGTACGTTTGGATAGTGATTCAGATTTAGAGACTTTACCTAAGGTTGGGGACATTCTTAAAGCAAGCGATGTTTTAAAACCGGGAGATATTGTTGATGTTGTCGGCGTATCAAAAGGAAAAGGATACGCAGGTGTTGTAAAAAGACATCATTTTAAAGGCGGTCCGAGAACTCACGGGCAATCAGACAGAGAAAGAGCGCCCGGATCAATTGGCCAAACTACAACCCCGGGAAGAGTTTATAAAGGAAAAAGAATGGCAGGAAGAATGGGTCAGGAAAGAGTGAGCGTTAGAAATCTTAAAATAGTTGATGTTTTAGACGAAAAGGTTGTTGTTAAAGGTTTAATTCCGGGATCAGTTAACAGCTTAGTAATGATTACAAAAATGGGAGAAGATAAGAAATTTGTTCCACTGTATAAAGAGGCAAAAATAGAAGAGACCGCGTCAAACGCGGCTGATGCAAAAGGGGCAAAGGAAGATCAATCAGATAAGGTAGAGAAAGTAGACGAAGTAGAAAAAGCAGGTGAAGGAAAGGAGAATATTAAATAGTAAATTTCAAATAGTAAATATACATATAAAATTTTAAATTTACAATGTGTATTTGCAATTTACTATTTTAAGTTTAAAATGGCAGTTAAAAAAATCAAAACCCAAAAGGTAAAAACTGAAGCTAAAAAGACATTAAAGACAACAAAAAAAGCTTCAACAAAAAAACTTAATGCAACCGTAAGCACATCATCTATCAAAGTCTCCCCTAGAAAGAGTACCAAAGGTTTGACTCTTGATGTTTATGATACAAAAGGAAAAGTTGCGGGAAGTATCCATTTACCAAAAGATATTTTTGGCGCAAAAATTAATAACCAGCTTATGGCGCAAGCTGTAAGAGTTTATTTGGCAAATCAAAGAAGCGGAACAGCTTCGGTAAAAACACGGGGAGAAGTAAGAGGGTCAACCAGAAAAATTTATCGCCAAAAAGGTACGGGAAGAGCAAGACACGGCGCAATCAGAGCGCCAATTTTTGTCCATGGAGGTATTGCTTTTGGTCCAAGACCAAGAGATTACTCTTTAGAATTACCTAAAAAAATGAAAAAGGCGGCTCTTTTTTCCGCGCTTTCTTCAAAGCTTAATGACGGAGCAATTAAAGTTGTTACCGGTCTTGAGAAAATAGAACCAAAGACAAAACAAATGGCAAACATAATTCAAAACTTAGAACTAGACGGAAAAAATAGAAATATTTTGCTGGTTTTATCTGATGCAGCAGAAAAGCAGGTTAAAAATGTTTACATTGCGGCAAGAAATCTTGAGGGGGTAGATATACTTCCGGTAAAACAGTTAAATACATACGAAGTGCTTAGAAGCGATAAGATGTTGATGATGCAGGCATCTGTAGATATAATGCAAAAACACTTTATAAAAGAAGGCTAATTTATGAAAAAAACAGACGTTATTATAAGACCATTAATTACAGAAAAATCAATGAGCGATGTGCAGGCAGGAAAATTTACCTTTCAGGTTGCGAAGTTTTGTAATAAATACGACATAAAAAAAGCAATCGAAAATACTTTTAAGGTAAAAGTTGTGTCAATTTCAACCGGAATAATAAAGGGAAGAAAAAGGAGATCTGGCACAAGAAGAGTTGAGGTTGTAAAGTCGCCTTTTAAAAAGGCAGTAGTTAAATTAGCAGAGGGGCAAAAAATAGACATGTTTGAGGCGGGAGCATAATTTTATGAAAAGATTAAAAGTTATCAGAAAAAAACATTCAGGCCGTGATTCAAGCGGTAAGGTTGTAGTAAGGCATCAGGGCGGAGAACATAAGCGCTTTTTAAGAGTTATTGATTTTAAAAGGGATAAAATAGGTGTTTCCGGAAAAGTTGTAGCAATTGAATATGATCCGAATAGAAATTGCGAAGTTGCTTTAGTGCAATATACCGATGGAGAAAAGCGATATATTTTATGCCCGCACGATTTACAACTAAATGATGTTATAATATCAGGTGAAAACGTAGACATAAAGGTTGGTAACGCTCTGCCTCTTTTTGCAATACCTATTGGTACAGTTGTACATAACGTTGAGTTAACGCCTGGGCGTGGTGGTCAGTTAGCAAGAAGCGCCGGAACAGCTGCTGTAGTTGCAGCAAAAGAAGATACGTTGGTTCATTTAAAACTTCCGTCAGGAGAAATAAGAAAGATTAGAAATAAGGGTAATGCAACAGTTGGCCAACTTGGAAACGTTGAATGGAAAAACAGAATAATCGGAAAAGCGGGCCGAAAAATAAACATGGGTATAAGACCAACGGTTAGAGGTGTTGCTCAAAATCCGCGTTCCCATCCTCACGGAGGAGGAGAGGGAAGAAGCGGTATCGGTATGACAACGCCTAAAACTTATGCCGGAAGATCAGCAGTTGGAAAACGTAGAAAGAAACATAAATATTCAAATAAATATATATTACAAAGGAGAAAGAAATAATGGGAAGAAGTACAAAAAAGGGTCCATATATTGACCAAAAATTATTACAAAAAGTAATTAAACAAAAACAAAGCGGTGATAGATCGGCTATTAAAACATGGGCAAGAGCCAGCCAGATTCCACCGGAATTTGTTGGACACACGTTTGCTGTACATAACGGTAAGGCATTTATTAATGTTTTTGTTGTTGAAGCAATGGTTGGTTACAGACTAGGTGAGTTTTCTCCAACCAGAACATTTAGAAGTCATGGAAGAGTAGTAGCAAGGGAGATATCTAAGACATAGCGTCTAGAAATTAGCGTTCAGCGTCTAGTTAGGAAAAAAAAATAACTGAACGCTAGACGCCACGTCAAACGTGGCAGTCGCGTTTGACCCGACGCTAGTAACTAAACGCTGAAAATTATGGAAGTAAGAGCAGAGAGTAAATCAGTTAGAATAAGTCCAAGAAAAGCGCGCTTAGTTGCTGGTGTGATTAAACAAAATACTTTGGCAACAGACGCGCTTGTAACGCTTTCGTTAATGGGAAGAAGGGCTGCTATAACAATTAAAAAAACTTTAGAGAGCGCTATTGCCAATGCTGTTAATAACGCAAAGTTAAAAAAAGAAGATCTTATTGTTAAGCGCGTTGAAATTCTTGATGGGACACCTCTTAAAAGGTATAGTCCGTCAACCAGGGGAAGAACTCATCCTTACAAAAAGAGAAGCAGTCATATAAGAATAATTTTGGAGGATAAATATGGGACAAAAAGTTAATCCGCAATTATTAAGAATAGGAAGTATGTACGATTGGAATAGTCGCTGGTTTGAGAAAAAGCGATATAAAGACGTGCTTTTGGAAGATTATAAATTAAGAAAAGCCTTTATGGATAGGTTAAAACCTGCCGGCGTATCTAAAATAGAAATAGAACGTTCGATTAACAGCTTAAAAATTATTGCATTTGTATCCCGTCCGGGTATTGTTATTGGTAGAGCAGGAACAGGACTGGAAGAACTTAAAAAGTTTTTACAAGCACAGTTGCCAAAAGGCACAAGCGTAAAAAACGCGCCAAAACTTGATATTAGAGTAGAGCCTGTAAAAGAGCCAAATCTTGACTCGTTTTTAGTTGCCAGAAATATTGCAGACCAGTTGGTAAAACGCCTTCCTCATAAAAGGGTTTTGGCTCAAGCAGCAAATAGGGCGATGGAATCGGGTGCAAAAGGGGTAAGAATTGTTTTATCAGGAAGAATTGGCGGAGCAGAAATAGGAAGAAGAGAAAAAATTCAGCTTGGAACAGTGCCTTTGTCAACGATTAGAGAAAAGGTTCATTTTTCAAGCGTGCCATCTTTGACAAAAAAAGGATATATAGGCGTTAAGGTTTGGATAAACAAGCCAGATAAATAAGTTAAAAGTTCAAAGTGCTCGCCTCGCGGCGAAGCGGGCAAAGTTCAAAGTAAAGGAAGGATTTATATATAAAATAAAGTACCTTCACTTTTAATACTTCGACTTCGCTCAGTATTATCCTGAGTACAATCGAAGGATAATTTTTAATTTTGAATTTTAAATTAATTTACTATGTTAGTACCAAGAAGAGCAAAGTACAGAAAACAATTTAGAGGCAGAATGAAAGGAAACGCGCATAGCGGAACAAATGTTTCTTTTGGCGAATACGGATTGGTATCAGAAGAGCAGGCGTGGGTTACAAGCAGACAAATAGAAGCAGCCAGACGCGCAATAACCCATTTTACCCAAAGAGGAGGAAGAGTTTGGATACGAATTTTTCCGGATAAGCCAATTACCAAAAAGCCGGCAGAAACCAGGATGGGAAGCGGAAAAGGAGACGTTTACGAATACGTTGCGGTTGTTAAGCCGGGCCGCGTGCTTTTTGAAATGGGAGGAGTAAGCAAAGAAATTGCTCTTTCAGCGCTTCGCTTGGCTTCTCATAAGTTGTCTGTAAAAACAAAAGTTTTGGAGAAATAAAACTATGAAAACAAAAGTAAAAAAGGAATTACATACAAAAACAATAGAAGAATTAAAAAGTTTGGTAAATCAAACAAGAGAAGAATTATCTAATTTAAAGCTTGAAAAGGTTAGAAAAAAGCTAAAGAATACAAGCTCTATTTTGCAAAAAAGAAAAGATATGGCAAGAATACTTACTATTTTAAACGAAAAGGAGGCAGAAAAATGAAAGCATTTGAAGGTGTTATTACGGCAAATAAAATGCAAAAAACAGTGGTTGTTGAAGTAAGCAGAAGATTGGAACATCCGTTGTATAAAAAAATTCTTAGAAGAAGCAAAAAATATAAAGCAGACACGGGAAGTTTTGAAGTTGCCTTTGGAGATAAGGTTAAGATTGCGCAAACGAGGCCGCTTTCTAAAGGAAAGTATTTTAAAGTGGTAGAAATAATTGGTAAAGGTTCTGTAATTGCTATACCTGAAATAATTGTGGAAGCAAAGAAAGAAAATGTGGCAGAGAAAACCGGCAGTCCTGTTAAAAAAGTCAGAAGAGTTAAGAAGACAGAAGTTCAAGTGGAGGAAAATAAAAAATGATTCAACATAGAAGTATTTTAAAAGCAGCAGACAATTCTGGTGCAAAAACACTTATGGTTACTCATATTTTTGGCGGATCAAAGAGAAAATTTGGCTATATAGGCGAGGTATTAAATTGCGTTGTAAAGGAAGCTTCTCCAACCGGTCAGGTTAAAGACGGTGAAGTTGTTAAAGCAGTTTTGGTTCGTGCCAGAAAAGAACATAAGCGAAGGGACGGTTCATACGTTCGGTTTTCTGATAATGCTGCGGTTGTAATCGATAATCCAAAAGATAAAAACCCAAGAGGAACCAGAATTTTTGGACCAATTGCCAGAGAAGTAAAAGATAAAGGATTTGCAAAAATTGCCAGTATGGCAATAGAAGTCGTATAAAAATATTAAATAGCAAATAGTAAATATAGAAAGAGTTTATTATGAAATTAAAAAAAGGAGATGAAATCAAAGTTACAAGAGGAAAAGATAGAGGGAAAACAGGGAAGGTTGAAGAAGTTTTACCTAAAGATAATAAGATTTTGGTAACAGGTGTTAATCAATATAAAAGACACCTTAAAGCAAGGTCTCAAGGGCAAAAGTCAGAGATAGTAACTATTACAAAGCCATTACCAGTTTCTAACGTGCAACTTGTTTGTCCTAAATGCCACTTGCCAACCCGGGTAAAGTTTTCTTTACAAAATGACAACAAGCTAAGAGCTTGTAAAAAGTGTGATCAAATTATATGAGTAGTTTACAAAATAAATTTACAACAGAAATTATGGCAAATCTTAAAAAAGAGTTAGGAATTAAAAATTCCATGGCTGTTCCAAAGCTTTCTAGAATTGCAGTAAATATTGGTGTTAAGGGAGCACTTGTTGACTCAAAAAATATAGAAAAGGCAAGCGCTGCTTTAGCCCAAATTACCGGTCAAAAACCAAAGGTAACAAGAGCAAAAAAATCAATTGCCTCTTTTAAACTAAGAGAAGACGATGCGGTTGGAGTAATGGTAACACTTAGAGGTAAGAGAATGTATGACTTTCTTGAAAAGATTACATCAATAGTATTGCCAAGGCTAAGAGATTTTCATGGTGTAGACATTAACCAATTTGACAGCAGGGGCAATTATACATTGGGGTTTAAAGAATATACTGTTTTCCCCGAGATTGATCCGGGAAAAATTGATAAAATACAGGGACTGGAAATGACTGTTGTTACAACGGCAAAAGATAAAAAGGAGGGTATTGCGCTGCTTAAGGCACTCGGAATGCCTTTTAAGATAGTTCAAAGTTAAAAATTCAAAGTGAAGGTACTTTATTTTAGAATAAAAATTCCTTAATTTTGCATTTTTAATTTTGAATTTTGAATTGAAGCAAAGCGATTATGGCAAAAAAATCTGATATAGTTAAATTTAAAAAAAAGCAGAAGTATCAAGTGAGAGCAAGAAACAGATGCAATATCTGCGGAAGAGCTCGCGCTTACATGCGCCGGTTTGGTTTGTGCCGTATGTGTTTTAGGGAATTAGCAGCAAAAGGTGAATTGCCAGGAGTAGTTAAAGCAAGCTGGTAAATAATATTATGAATTATCAAGTTGCAGATTTTGTTATAAGAATAAAGAATGCTTCTTTAGCAAGAAGAAGAAGGGTTAACATGCCCTTTTCAAATATTTCTAAAGCTATTGGTAAATTACTTGTTAAGGAAGGATTTTTAGAAGATATAAAAGAAGAAACAGCTGAAGGCAGAAAAATTTTAACAGCAAAAATAAAATATGAAAAAAGAAGTCCTGTAATGACAGATGTAAAAGTAATTTCTAAGCCTTCTTTAAGAATTTATGCAAAAGCCGTAGATACCGCAAAAAAGAAAAAAAGAGGTTTTGGAACAACTGTTTTGTCGACAAGCCAGGGACTTTTGACACAAAAAGATGCCAGGAAAAAAGGTATTGGTGGAGAGGTGTTATTTAGAATTTCATAGTTATGTCAAAGATTGGGAAAATGCCAGTTACAATACCAGAGGGAGTTACGGTAAGCGTTGAAAGAAACGTAGTTTCAACTAGTGGTTCTAAAGGCAATCTTACTTTTACTATTCCTCAAAGCGTTGAGGTAAAAATGGCGGAGGGAAAAGTAATAGTATCGCAAAAAGAGGAAAATGAAAAATCTGATAAAGCGTTGTTTGGTTTAACCAGAGCAACAATTGCGAATATGGTCAAAGGAGTTTCGCAGGGATTTGAAAAAAAGCTTGAGTTATCGGGTGTTGGCTACAGAGCGCAAGTTTCCGGAAGCGATCTTGTTTTATCGGTTGGTTTTTCGCATCCGGTTAAGATTAATAAAGCCGAAGGATTAAGCTTTTCGGTTGCAGAAAACGTTATTACAATAGCCGGGTCAGACAAAACCTTAGTAGGAGATATGGCAGCTAGGATAAGAAAAATTCGTCCACCAGAACCTTATAAAGGTAAAGGAATACGCTATGTTGGCGAAAGAATAAGAAGAAAAGCGGGTAAAGCTGCAAAAGCAGTAGGAACAAAATAGAATTATGAATAAGAAAGATAAAAAATTAAGAAGACAAAAAAGTGTCAGAAAAAAGATTAAAGGAACAAAAGTCAGACCAAGACTTTCTGTCTTTAGGTCAAATCGTTTAATTTATGCTCAAATTATTGATGATCAAAAGGGAGAAACAATAATTGGAGTTTCTGAAAAAGGTGTTGGTAAAGATGCAAAGCAAAAGAAAGAGCAAGCTTATGCACTTGGTGTGCTTTTGGCAAAAAAAGCTCTTGATAAAAAAATTAAAAAAGTAGTCTTTGACAGAGGAAGCTATGCTTATCATGGAAGAGTAGAAGCTTTAGCTTTGGGAGCAAGGGAAGGAGGATTGGAATTTTAATGAGAAGTTTTAATCAACAGGAAAGAAACCCGGAAGGTTTTGAAGAAAAAATTGTTCAGGTAAACCGCGTATCCAAAAAAACAAAAGGCGGAAACAAAATAGGATTTTCTGTTTTGGTTGTAGTTGGAGATAAAAACGGAAGAGTTGGGGTGGGTTTGGGTAAAGCACCGGATGTTTCTGCGGCAATTAAAAAAGGCGTATCTGTGGCAAGAAAGCATCTGATAAAAGTTCCTATTATTAGAGATACCATACCATTTGAAATTTTAATTAAAGAAGGCGCAGCAAAGGTTTTGTTAAAACCGGCACCGCTTGGAAGCGGAGTTATTGCCGGAGGAGCAGTAAGAAGCGTAGTTGAGGCAGCGGGAATACACAATATTTCTTCAAAAGTATTGGGTACAGACAATCAAGCTTCTAATGTTTATGCGACAATGAAAGCCTTAAAACAATTAGCAAATAGATATTACAGGTTTAAAGGTGGAGAAGTTTAAATAAAAAATGAAACTACACAACAGTCCAAAAATTACAACTAAAAGAAACCGCCGTCTTGGCCAGGGCCATGGGTCTGGTCGTGTTAAAACATCAGGTAGAGGAACAAAAGGTCAAAACGCAAGAAGCTCAAGGTCACTTTTATTTGAAGGAGGAGCTCTTTCTTTGATTAAGCGTCTTCCTTTTAGAAGAGGCAGAGGCAAAAATAAGGTTTTTAGAAAAAAACCATTGGTTATTAATATAAAAGTACTGAACTTATTGCCAAAAAATAGTATAGTTAGTATAGAAACGCTTATAAAAAGTCATCTTGTTGATGACAAAGATGCAAAAGCATACGGAGTAAAAATTCTTGGAGATGGGGCGCTTAACGTACCTTTAACCATTAAGCTTCCTGTTTCCAAAAGTGCAAGAGAAAAAATAGAAAAAGCGGGTGGAAAAATAGAATTGTAAATTATAGTTTTATTAGATGGAAAATTATCTCGCAATTTTTAGAAATAGCATAAAATCACCGGATATCCGCCGCAAGATTTTGTTTACCGCATTTATCTTTTTAATATTTAGAATTTTCGCTCACATTCCTGTTGCCGGAGTAAACGTGGCCAGTTTAAAAAATCTTTTTGCTCAAAACCAATTTTTAGGGCTTTTAGATATTTTTTCCGGCGGAACTTTAGCAAACTTTTCGGTTATGGCGCTTGGACTTAACCCGTATATTAATGCTTCGATTATTTTACAGCTTTTAACACTTGTTTTTCCAAAACTAGAAGAATTATCAAAAGAAGGAGAATCAGGTAGGCAGAAAATTAACCAATACACGAGAATAATTACAGTGCCTTTGGCTTGTCTTCAGGCAATCGGAATGTATGCACTTTTAAGAAGTCAAAATATTATTGGTCTTCTTCCGCCTATTTACCTAATCTCTTTTATAATAACAATGACGGCAGGCACGATGTTGCTCGTTTGGCTTGGAGAACTTATTTCCGAGAAAGGGATTGGTAACGGGATATCAATTCTTATTTTTGCGGGTATAGTTGGCAGAGTTCCTGTTGTACTTGGTCAAACAGCTTCAACCACGACCGGTGAAAATCTTATGAGTGTTTTAGTATTTGTTGTGATGGGGCTTTTGGTGGTTGCCTCAATTGTGCTTATGAATGAAGCTACAAGACAAATAACAGTTTATTACGCAAAAAGAGTCAGAGGGAATAAAATGTACGGCGGACAATCTACTCATTTACCACTAAGATTAAATCAGGCAGGAGTAATTCCAATAATCTTTGCCGTATCGCTTGTTTTACTTCCTTCTCTTATTGCGAATTATTTAAGCGCATCAAAGAATGTTTTTTTACATAACATGGCATTGTCTATTTCTTCCTGGTTTAATCCTTCCGGAATGTTTTATAATGTTTTGTATTTTCTTTTGGTAGTTGGGTTCACATATTTTTATACGGCAGTTATTTTTAATCCTAAAAAAATTGCTGAGGAAATACAAAAATATGGAGGATTTATTCCGGGTATTAGGCCGGGAACGCCGACCGCTCAATACCTTAACTATATTTTAACCAGAATAACTTTGGCCGGAGCAATATTTTTAGGCATTATTGCGATTTTTCCAACAATTGCCAGGGGTATAACAGGTGTTCAAACGCTTTTACTAGGAGGAACAGGAATTTTAATTGTTGTGTCGGTAGTACTTGAAAGTGTTAGGGCAATCGAAGCACAGCTTGTAATGAGAAGTTACGACAAATATACCCAATAATTTATGAAAATTATTCTAATTGGTATACAGGGAGCCGGAAAATCAACGCAGGGAAACCTGCTTTCCGAAAAACTCAAAGTCCCCTATCTCTCAACCGGGCATATTTTTAGGGAAATGGCAAAAGAGCACACGCCTAATGGACGATACATAAAAGAAGTTATGAATGCAGGATATCTTATACCAGATGAAAAAACACTAGAGATTGTTAGTGAGTATTTAACCCGGCCCGAATATGAAAAAGGTTATATTCTTGATGGATTTCCCAGAACAATTGTTCAGGTAGAAGCATTTAAAAACGGTATAGATTACGTTATATACTTAAAGGTTTCTGACAAAGAAGCTCTATGGCGACTTTCCGATAGAACTGGAGAAAACAGAGAAGATGATACTCTTGTAGCAATCAGAAAGCGTATTGATCTTTTTCACAGGTTTACGGAGCCCGTTTTGGACTACTACCATAAAAAAGGGATTCTAATTGAAGTTGATGGCGAAAAACCAATAGAAGAAATACACAAAGAAATAATGGAAAAAATACAAAGTAAATCAGAAGGAACAACAGTAAAGTGAAAGAAGAATCTTCGCAAAAGTTAATTTTAACTTTTGTTGGTATGCCAGGTGCCGGAAAAACGCAAGCTGCGACTTATCTTGTGCAGAAAAATATTCCATTTGTAAGATTTGGAGAGGTAACGGATGAGGGATTAAGAGATCTGGGTTTGCCCTATACACCGGAAAACGAAAGAATGTATAGGGAAAAAATACGCCAAGAGCTTGGTATGGCAGCATATGCAATAAGATCAAAGTCCAAAATAGAGAATTTGTTAAAGGAAAATAATGTTATCGCAATTGATGGTCTTTACTCTTGGGAAGAATATGTATTTTTAAAAAAGGAATTCCCAAATCTTACTTTAATCCATATTTTTGCAGAACCAAAGATAAGATATCAACGGCTTGCAGCTCGGAGAATCCGTCCGGTATCGGTAGAAAAAGGCTACGATAGGGATGTAACGGAAATAGAAAATCTCAATAAAGGCGGACCGATTGCAATAGCAGATTTTTGCATCATTAACAACGGAGATATTTTTGATAATCTTTATAAACAAATAGATGAGGTTTTATTTAAACTGGGAGTAAATAAATCATGATTAATATTAAAACAAAAGATCAGATAGAAAAGATGAAAATAGGCGGACATATTTTGGCAGAGGTTTTATTTGAAGTGATGGCAAATATAAAACCGGGAGTATCAGAATTGGAGTTGGATCAACTGGCCGAGAAATTAATTTTAGAAAAAGGCGGAGAGCCGGGGTTTAAAAAAGTTGCGGGATATAAATATACAATTTGCGTTTCTACAAATAACGTTGTTGTTCACGGGATACCAACTGGATATAAGTTTAAAGAAGGAGATGTTGTTGGTGTTGACTGTGGAGTTTATTATAAAGGTTTTCATACAGATATGGCGGAAACGCTTTGCGTTTCAACTCAAAACTCAAAACTCCCGCTTCGCCCGCCTAGACTCGGCGAGGCTGGCAGCGAGGCGAGCAAAGTTCAAAGTTCAGATGAAATTGATAAGTTTTTGAAGATAGGGAAAAAGGCGCTTGAAGAAGGGATAAAAGTAGCAAAAGTAGGTAATCGGGTGGGAAATATCTCAAAAACCATTCAAGACATTGTAGAAGGCTCCGGTTACTCAATTGTAAGAAGTTTAGTCGGGCATGGAGTAGGAAAATATCTTCACGAAGAGCCGGAGGTGCCAGGATTCTTAATTGAACCTATGTCTCAAACACCTAAGCTTATTGAGGGTATGACTATTGCTATCGAGGTAATTTATAATTTGGGAGGAAAAGAAGTTGTATATTCAAACGACGATGGCTGGACAATTAGCACGGCAGATGGGAGCACATCTGGACTATTTGAAAGAACAGTTGAAATCACCGATAATGTCCCAGCTGTTCTAACAAAATAATCTTGCTCTTTATAGGATAATTTGTTATAATACTTTAAGTTAAAAGTTTAAAGTGAAAAGTTCAAAATTACAGTAAGAAATTCAAAGTTTATTTATAATTTTGAATTTTTAATTTTTTTATGGCTCATCAGGGATCTGTAGAGATTAAGGGAGTAGTAAAGGAATCTCTTCCTAATACGCTTTTTCGTGTAGAGATAGAGCCGGGAAGAGTAATTTTGTGTCATCTTTCGGGTAAAATGAGAATGCATTTTATTAAAATTTTGCCGGGAGACAGGGTTGTTGTTGAAATGACGCCGTACGATAAAAGCAAGGGCAGAATTATTTACAGGGAGAAATAAAAATGAAAGTTCAAGCAAGCATTAAAAAAAGATGTGTAAAGTGCAAAATTATAAAAAGGAAAGGTGTTCTTCGCATTGTCTGCGAAAACCCAAGACACAAACAAAGACAAGGCTGATAAGCGTCTAGCAACTAGCAACTAGCGTTCAGTTTTCTTAACTAAACGCTAAATAATATGAGGATTGCGGGTTTTAATATACCAGATGAAAAAAGAATCGATATTGCTTTAACATATCTTTATGGTATTGGCAGGAGCAATGTTGTTGGCGTTTTAAAAAAAGCGTCTGTTGACGCTGCAAAAAGAGTCAAAACACTTTCTGAAGATGAACAAAAAAGACTGCAAAAAGCACTGGAGCAATACAAAATAGAAGGAGACCTTCGGGCGGAAGTAACAGGGAATATTAAGAGATTAAGAGAAATAGGAGCTTATAGAGGTACAAGGCATAGTAAAGGCCTTCCAGTTAGAGGACAAAGAACCCGTTCTAATGCAAGAACAAAACGAGGCAAGAGAATGACAATTGGAGCAATTAAGAAAGAATTGGCTGCAAAAATGGGAATTGGTGCCAAAGAAGAGAAGCCGGCAGGAGCAAGTTCTAAATAACATATGAAAGAAGTTAAAGACAAAAAGCAGACAGACAAACAGTCTGCAAAAAAGAAAACAGGAGTAAAAGTTTCTCAAAGTGGAAAAGCTTATATTACTGCGACGTTTAACAATACTTTAGTTACCATTACTAATGATAAGGGTGAGACTATTTCTTGGAGCAGCGCCGGAGCCAGAGGGTTTAAAGGCACCAGAAAATCAACTCCATATGCTGCAACTGTTGCAGTTGAGGATGCGGCAAAAAAAGCGGTGGAAAAAGGCTTAAAAAGCGTTGAGGTTTACGTAAAAGGTCCAGGTTCAGGCAGAGACTCTGCTCTTAGAGCGATTAAGGCGGCTGGAATTTCGATTTCTTTAATCGGTGATGTAACACCAATTCCGCATAACGGGCCAAGAGCAAAGAAAAAAAGGAGAGTCTAAAACAACTATGGCTAGATATACAGGACCAAAACATAGATTAGCACGAAGAGAAGGAATAAATCTCTTAGACAAAACGTCTGCATCGTTACAAAGGCGTTTGAATATTCCTCCCGGTATTCATGGAAGAAAGAGAAAAAGAGCCTTGTCTGAATTTGGTCAACAGTTGCGCGAAAAACAAAAAGCAAAAGTAATATACGGAGTTTTGGAAAAACAATTTAAACGATTGGTAAACACAGTACGAGAAAGCAGAGGAGAAACAGGAGAAATGTTAATATCTCTTTTAGAAACAAGACTGGACAATGTTGTATACAGACTTGGTTTTGCTAAAAGCAGATTTCAGGCAAGACAGTTAGTTACACACGGACATATTCTAGTCAACGGGAAGAAATTAACCATCCCATCTTATCAGGTAAAAGTAGGAGATATTGTTTCTCCTTCAGAAAAAATAAAAAAGAATCTAGCCTTAAAAAGCGTATTTGATGAGAAAACTAACATACTTGCTTTTATTGAAAGAAAAGGTCTTTTGGGTAAGCTTGCAAGAATGCCAAAACGGGCTGATTTGGAGGTCCCTTTTAATACACAATTGATTATTGAATATTATTCGAGATAATGGTATACTATATCTAGTTTATAGTTACATAGCTGCATGGCTATATAGTTAACCATTGAACAATCAGACCATGTAGCTATTTTACTTTCTATGATAGAGCCAATATTTAAAGTTAAAGAAGAAAAAGTTACAGATACTTACGGAGAATTTATTATTGAGCCTTTAGAGCCGGGATATGGTCATACTATTGGTAATGCGCTTCGTAGAATTCTTCTTGGATCAATCCCCGGGGCAGCAGTAACAACCGTAAAGATTGCAGGAGTTAAGCATAAGTTTTCAACACTGCCGGGGCTTAAGGAAAATATAGTTGATTTCTTACTTAATCTAAAGGGAATAAACTTTCGTCTTTCTGATTCCAAAACAAACGCAGTTGTTAGGCTTTCGGTAAAAGGACCAGCAGAAGTAAAAGCAGGCGATTTAGAATTAACAGACGGCGTAGAAGTCGTTAACAAAGATCATTATTTGGGTTCACTTTCTGATAAAAAGTCAAAGTTGGAAATGGAGTTAACCATAGAAAAAGGTTATGGTTATTCGTTGGCCGAAGAAAGAAAGATCAGCACATTGGGAGTAATTCCATCTGATGCAATATTTTCACCGGTTAGAAGAGTAAACTACAGCGTTGAAGCAACCAGGGTTGGAAGACAAACAAATTTAGATAAGCTAGTTTTAAATATTTGGACAAATGGAACGATAGCACCCAAAGAAGCGCTAACAGAAGCATCTAAAATTTTGGCTTCTTACTTCTTGCAGATTTATGAACCAAAAACTTCCTCTTTGCCTATAGAAGGAATTGCAATAAATCCAGCAGTTTCCGAAGATCTTCTTAAACTAACTATTGACGAGCTTGATCTTCCTACAAGAATTTATAATTCTCTTCGAAACGGGGGCATAGAAACATTAGGACAATTACTTGGAACGTCAAAGAAAGATTTAATGACCATGCGAAACATGGGCGGTAAATCAATTTCAATAATTGAAGAAAAACTTCGAGAAAAAGGAATATCCTTAAGCGTTTAAATACGAATTTATACGAATGTAAATAGTGCGAATGCATCCGAAAAATTTGGAAAAATTCGTATTTATAATTCGGATATATTCGTATTTTTTCTATGAGAAAGAATGTTTTTGGAAGAAGATTTAAAAGAGACAAAAACGAAAGAAAGGCTCTTTTTAAGAGTCTTATAACTGCGTTGGTTTTAAGTGATAAAATTGAAACAACAGAAGAGAAAGCAAAATCAATTAAGGGGACAATAGATAAGCTTATCAATAAAGTTAAGAAAAATCATGTGCAGGTAAATAAGGTAACAGCAAGGTATCTTGCGCCGATTGCAGTTGATGCATTTGTTAATCAGGTTGTTCCCAGTTTTACTACAAGAACCAGCGGTTATACCAGAATTATAAAAAAAGGGAGAAGACTTACAGATAAAGCTAAGATGGTTGTGATGGAATGGGTGGAAAGGGAAGAGCCAGTTAAGGTAGAAAAAGAAAAAAAAGAGAAGCAGCCAGAAAAGAAAGAAGAGCCAGCTAAGAAAGTTGCTAAGAAAGCAAAAAAATAATATGACAGATTCAACAAAACAATCAGATATTAAACATGTTTGGCATCTGGTAGATTTAAAAGGAAAAACATTGGGAAGAGTATCTAGCGAAATTGCCAAGCTTTTAATGGGAAAGGCAAAGCCGTATTTTGTAAGAAATATTGATTGTGGTGATTATGTTGTTGTAATTAATGCAAAAGATGTTGTGGTAACAGGAAAAAAAGAAGAGCAAAAAAAATATTACAGATATTCCGGTTATCCTGGAGGATTACATGCAGAAACGCTTGGGGCTTTGAGAAAAAGAAAGCCCTTTGAAGTAGTAAATCATGCAGTTAAAGGTATGCTGCCTCAAAATAAATTACGTGATAAAATGTTAAAGAGATTATTTGTGTTTGCAGGAGAAGAACACTCTTATAAAGATAAATTTAAAGCAAGCGTCTAGCAGCTAGCGTTTAGCGTTCAGTTTTCTTAACTAGACGCTAGTCGCCACGTCAAACGTGGCAGTCGCGTTTGACGCGACGCTGATAACTAAACGTTAAATAATATGGCAGAAGAAAATATAAAAGAAGAAAAAGAACAAGTTCAGGCAAAAAAGGTTTCTAAAAAAGACTACGTTCACGCTATAGGAAGAAGAAGAGAAGCTACTGCACGTGTTAGACTGTATACAAATGGTAAAGAAGTTAGTTGGGGAGATCAGGTTGTAAAAAAGGGAGAAATTTTTGTAAATGAAAAACCAATTGAGCAGTATTTTTCGGGTGAAGTTGCAAAATCCGTTTACATAGAGCCTTTTAGAACAACAAATACGATTTCTAAATTTACAGTAACCGCAAAAGTAGAAGGCGGAGGAAAGCACGGACAACTCCAAGCGTTTGTTCATGCAATTTCGAGGGCACTTTCGGAGTTTAATACAGAAAAATTCCGTCCTGTTCTTAAGAAAAAAGGGTTATTAACAAGAGATGCAAGAGCAAGACAGCGCCGAAAAGTTGGAATGGGTGGAAAATCAAGACGAAAAAAACAATCACCAAAGCGGTAATATTCTCCAGATAGCTTCTGTTTGTGATACACTCAGTGTTATGAATCAGGGAATGTTTACGCTTTTATTAGGGTTACTACTTGGAATTAAGCATGCTTTTGAAGCAGACCATATTATTGCCGTTTCTACAATTCTTACAGAACAACGTAATTCTTATAAATCAGCCCTAGTTGGAACATTTTGGGGAATCGGACATACAGCAACACTTTTTATTGTTGGCATTATAATTTTGCTTGCGAAAGTATCAATTCCTGCCAGGATTAGTAATATTTTGGAATTTGGTGTTGGTATCATGCTTGTGTTTCTTGGGATTAGAAACTTTATGCAGGGACGGATTTTAATACATCAACACGAACATAAACACAACAATACAAACCATAAGCATAAACACTACCATAAAGGAGAGACAAATCTTCATGCTCATCATAAGTCATTTTTTATAGGTAGTGTTCATGGGTTGGCAGGAAGCGGAGCATTAATGATTTTAGTATTGTCAACAATTAATTCAGTTACACAGGGATTGTATTATATAATACTTTTTGGTATTGGTTCAATTTTTGGAATGACTGCAATGAGCTTTATTATTGGATTACCGTTTACTTATGGGGTTAATAAATCTCCGAATATAGAAAAATATATTCGCGTTGTTGCAGGAACCTTAAGTATTATTTTTGGTTTATATGTTATATATCAAATAGGAATTGTAGAAAAGTTTTCAGGTCATCCATCATGAGCAGTAAATCCACTTTTGGGAAATTAATTATTTTTGGTTCCGGAGAAACATCCGAAACCGCGAAAAAAGTTCACCGCAAAGTTTTTAAAGGTGAACCTTCCCTGCAACGTGTCGCAGTCTTTGAAACTCCTGCGGGATTTCAACCTAACTCACAACTTGTTGCGAAGGAAGTAGCAGAACACTTCCGTTTTTCTTTGCCAGAATTTATCGAGAATATTAATGTAATTTCCGCGCGAAAAAAGAACACGTCTTTTAGTCCCGACAATGCATCTGTTCTTTCTCCTGTAGAAAATGCGACGTTTCTTTTTCTTGGCCCCGGCAGCCCAACTTACGCTAGAGCGCAGTTTGAAAATTCGCTAGCTCTTCAGCTTATTGTTAAAAGATGGCGAAACGGAGCAATACTTTCGCTTTCAAGCGCTGCGGCAATATCATTTGGCGAGTTTGTTTTGCCGGTTTATGAGATATATAAAGCAGGAGCTGATTTATATTGGGAAGAAGGACTTAATGTGTTTCAAGAAGTCGGATTACCTATCACGATTGTCACCCATTGGAATAATAATGAAGGAGGAGAAAAGCTCGATACATCCCGTTGTTTTATGGGAAAAAACAGATTTGAAAAACTTCTCAAGCTGCTTCCAAAGGATATTTTTATTTTGGGAATAGATGAAAATACTGCTACTATTTTTGATTTCCAAAACAACATATTCAGCATCGAAGGAAAAGGAGATGCGTTTCTTTTAAGAAACGGCGAGGAGGTTGTCTTTGAAAATAAAAAAAGCTTTGCCATTGAATCAATAAAAAGTGGAAAGAAAAAAGAAGTCCAGCCGCCAAGTAATCAAGTACTTATTCATAAGCCTCCGTCTGGAGAAAAACAAAAAATAGAAAAAAATCAATTATCCCAACAACTTCAAAAGCTCCTCAATGAGAGAGAAAAGGCAAAAGAAGCAAAAGACTTTAAAAGAGCCGACGAGATCCGCAGCATTTTTCGGGATCAGGGGTTTGTGGTTGAGGATACGCAGAGTAGCCAGGAGGTTTACAAAAAATAGTTTTAATATCCTGCTTCCGAGTAGCCTAACTTAGTTTTTATTACTTCAACAATTTCCGGAAAGTCTGGTTTGTAATAGTCTCCTCCAAAATGGCCTTTGTTTTTGTATTCATAATATTCTGAGTTTATTTTTTTGTGTACAAAGCGGGGTTCTGCAATTGGAATATAAGGGTCATCTATAGAAGCAAATTACACAATCCACTTCTGATTTGACTTTATGGCCTTCCAATCCCAATGTCTGTTAAAGTACCCGCTTAATTTTTCTTTTTCGTCTCCCAAATCTGTATAATATGTGCCAATAAGAATGGAACCAAGTAGCTTATTGCTTTCTGCAAACCGCATTGCGGCAATTGCGCCAGATGAGTGGCCAATTAAAATTGTATTTTCGTCTGCCTCTAATTCTATAAGGAAAGGAAGCCAGTATTTTTCTCTGGCAAGATCAGCATCGGGAAAGTTTTTCGCAATAACGTTTAAATTTAATTTTGTTAATTCTTTTTGCAAATAAGGAAACCAGTTGTCATTTACACTTTCCCCGCCATTACCGTGAAGAAAAATGACTTTTAGACTATTCATTCTGGTTGTAAAGAAGCGTAAATCTACTATAATAGTAGATTTACATAGGATTATATCAAATCAGAAGATACAATCAAAGAAAATATTAAAACTATTCACCTGGGGGGTGTACTAGCTTGACACGTAGGGTAGAAAAAGATATTATAAAATTATGCCAGGAAGACTAACACCTTTAGTCAATGATGAAGTCTATCATATATTTAATAGGGGTATTAACAGGCAGCCTACTTTTACTACTCTGAGGGAATACCAAAGGGCTTTACTCTCAATAGAGTTTTATAGAATATCATCTCCTCCTATACGGTTGTCTAAATTTTTACAAGTAGATAAAGAGCGCCAGGCGCAAATTGCTGATATCATGGCTAAATCAGAGAAGCTAGTACAAATTATATGTTTTTGCTTAATGCCAAACCATTTCCATTTTTTACTAAAGCAGAAAAAAGAAAATGGAATTTCGAAATTTATAGCCAATTTTCAAAATAGTTATACTCGTTATTTTAACGTTAGAAATAATAGAGATGGTTCAATATTTTTAGACCAGTTCAAAGCCAAAAGAGTTGAAACGGATGAGCAATTGGTTCATGTCTCTAGATATATTCATCTAAATCCTTATACAGGATACGTGGTTAAGTCACTTCCTAAACTTGAAGAATATCCTTGGTCGTCTTTCCCCAAATACCTCAAAAGAGAAGACAATTTTACAGAACCTAGTTTAATTTTAGATTTTTTTAAGAATATTAATGAATATAAAAAATTTGTCTTCGATCAAGCTGATTACCAAAAGAAATTAAAAGAGATGGAACATCTTATTTTAGAATAAATCCCTAGGTGTCAACGTAATCCACCTCCCAGGTGTATATCTACATACCCGGGTTTACCATTTGGTTCAGGTTTTGCTCTTTCTCCAATATTTCTTTGAACTGCCTGAGTATTTTTAAAGGTTAAGCTTTTTGACTGGTAAATCCTGGTTTGCCTTAACCTGTAAAGATGGGTAACAGAAATCTTGCTGATGTTTACATACTCTAAATGGTCATAAACTAAATACTCCCTTTGGAGGATTGCTAAAGTAGCCGGTCCATTTAACCTGGAATGACCATTATCAGTTTTTACCAGCAGAGCAATATCCTGGACTGAATATTTAGTAGTAAATTTATGTCTTTGATATTCCCTTAAGAATAATTTACCTTCTAAATAACCAGCAATTAATCTGGTAATTTGGGCTGGCGAGTAACTGGTAATCTTGCCAATATATTCCCTGACAATACCCCTTTCCTTTTTCTCAAGATGCCTAAAACTAACCCTGTTTAATACACCTTTAACCCAATCATATTTGGCCTTTTTACCTCCTCCACTAAATGCCAAACCCTTAGAGGCTCTTAAAAAATTATCCAGTTTGATACAATTATCAAAACCTGAGTCTATCATAGTGATGTTTGGAAGCATCCTGTGATTTTAACAAAGACTCAGGTTTTTTATGCTCTTTTTGTATGAGAGCTTACCTTAATTTCATGCTCATCTTGTATGGGACAAGACTCTAATTTGCAAAAGAGGAGTAAATAGCATATTATTTATTAAATGAGTGAAACTGGGGATACAGATATAAGAAGTGAATCTCACCATGCTCGCGCAAAAGAATTTTTAAATGCACTTCCTGTAGGCGGAGTTATTCTTCATGGTACTGTTGCTCGAAATGCAGAAAATATTAAAAAGGAAGGACTAGGAAATACATCATCAGCAAGATCAGCAAGAGTTGATTATTTTTCGTTTCAACCATCTCAAGATATCTCTCTGGGTAATCTATCAGCTAAAGAACTGAGAGAGACACGACAACGATTCGTTAAGTCGCTTGAAGAGAATATCTTCTGGAGTGAGGCACATGGTTCACTAAGACCATTTTATGACGATAGCTGGTCGGATTTCCCAGATGAGTTTAAAATGGACAATCTCCCGGCAGTTGTTGTTGCAAAAAGACCAGATAATATTCTTGAGGTAGTTAAGAAAAACGATAAGACAGGTTTTGCTTGGGAAACATCTGGTCCAATTCCGCCTGAAGATATCCTTATGGTTGCGTCTTTATCCAAAGAGGAGTTTGATAAATTAAAAGCAACTATGAGTGGTTCAGTTCCCGATATATCCGGATACGATGCCAATCCTGAAATACAAAAAAGGGTCGAGGCATTAAAAGATGAAGCTAGAAGCAAAATGGCTAGAATCCTTGCAGGAAAGATTTTGAGTCAGCTATTAACAATACAACGTCAATAAACCAGGTTTCAAATAATTTGGGTGGGCAGATAGGAATTTGTACCAGCGTATAGATACATACAATTAAAATATTTTTTCTGTTAAAATGGGAGAGATAAGTTTTCACGCTGGGTTGGGTGGGGTAAGAAAACATTTTGTGATTTGTGTTTCCTGTTTTACTTGTCCGCCACAGGCGGACTATAATATAAAAAATCGCGCGCATTTCTGTCTTTGCAAAAAATACATGCGAAGATTTGGCAATCTTCGGAAAAACTGTCGGCTCGAACTTCTTTTTAACTGATCGGCGGCTTGTCCCGACCTTCAAAAGGGGCTTTGCAGAGCTCTGCGCGCCCCCACCCGCGCAGAAAAATTCCAGGCTCAATTTTGCGGATTCGCTTTCTGTCGGGGTGCTGAGAATCGAACTCAGACCAAACGGCCCCCAGCCGCTCATTCTACCACTAAACTACACCCCGTTCTGCAAAGCAGAATTCATTTCAAAGAAGAATTTAGAATCGAAAAAAATACAAATTTTCCTACTTGCATTTTATCACAAAAGTGTTAGTATATGCATGAAAGACATCATTTATGGGACGACCACCAAAAGGAAATTCAGAAGCAAAAACATCAAACGGCCCCGCAGACGGAACTTCAGCAAAACTTAACGTTATCCGCATGGCAATGGAGCAAATCGAAAAGCAATATGGAAAAGGTTCTATTATGCGTTTTGGCGAAGCAGGTCAAAAGTTTGATATCTCTGTTATATCAACAGGTTGTTTGCCATTAGATATAGCGCTTGGTGTTGGAGGATTGCCTAGGGGAAGAATTATAGAAGTATTTGGCCCTGAAGCATCGGGAAAAACAACACTTTGTTTATCGGTTATCGCACAGGCACAAAAACATGGGGGTGTTGTAGCATTTATTGACGCAGAGCACGCTCTTGATCCAATATGGGCGCAAACAATCGGGGTAAAACTTGATGATCTTTTAATTTCTCAACCGGATACAGGAGAGCAGGCATTAGAAATTGCAGAAAGCCTTATTAGAAGCGGTGGAATAGATGTTTTGGTAATCGATTCGGTAGCAGCGCTTGTTCCGAGGGCAGAAATTGAAGGAGAGATGGGAGATGCGATGATTGGACTTCAGGCAAGGCTTATGTCTCAAGCACTTCGAAAACTTACGGGCGTTATTTCCAAAAGTAAAACAATTGCAATTTTTACCAATCAGCTGCGACAAAAAATTGGAATAATGTTTGGCAACCCGGAAACAACAACGGGTGGGTTGGCGTTAAAATTTTATGCATCTGTTCGCATGGATGTTAGGAAAATAGAAACAATCAAAGACGGTGATAAAGCTATTGGTTCAAGGCATAGGGTTAAAATTGTAAAAAATAAAGTTTCATCCCCATTTAGAATTGCCGAGTTTGACGTTTTGGGAGCAGATGGTATTTCGAGGGAGAGCGGTATTATAGATGTTGGTTTGGAGATGAATATTATTCAAAAATCCGGCGCATTTTATCGCTACGGCGAAACAATGATTGGTCAAGGAAAGCAAGCAACAATAGAATTTCTAAAAGAAAAACCGGAGATTGCAAAAAAGATTGTTGAAGAAATACTTAAAACTAACAAAACATCCGGTACGCCTGTTAAGGTTGGCGTAGAAGAACAAGAGTTAACCGTTTAAATGGAAGCATCAGAAATTCTGTATAATAGAGCCCTTCGTTTTCTTGCATTTCGTCCCCGTTCAGAAAAAGAAGTAAGAGATAATCTCAAAAGATTCCAAAGTAGAACCCATTCGGCAAGCTCAGGGCGGGAAAGTAGTAAGAAGGTAGAAGAAGTAGATAGTGGGATTGTGGATCAGGTTATCAATAAATTAAAACAAAAAAATTTTATCAATGACGAAGAATTTGCGAGATGGTGGATTGAGCAAAGAACAACTTTTAGGCCTAGGGGGTTAAGACTTATCAAAATAGAATTGAGACAAAAAGGGATAGATCAGGAAATTGTAGAAAAGATATTAAGAAATAAAGATATTAAAATATTAGGAAAAGATTTGATAAATAAGCTAATAGAAAAGAGATTGCCAAGATACAAAGGGTTGGAGAAAAGAGAAATTTATCAAAAACTTGGGCAATTTTTGGCAAGAAAAGGATTTGATTACGATACAATTAAAGAAGCTATTGACGAAGTATTTAAAAAAGGAGTATAATTTATATCGGATTGGCATCGGAGGATTAAGATGTGATCTTTATGAAAAGTAGAGTTTATAAAACCTCATCCACATCTTTGAAAGAGCGTTAAAAACGCTTTGTTCCCCCTTTGCCTATTATAAATATGTCAGTATCAGATCAGGATTTAATTTTACTTGAAAAAAAGCTCCTTGAAAGACAGGAGAAGCTTGAGCGTGAAAAAGAAGATTTAGAAAAGGAAAAACAAAAATTAGAAAGTAAAAAAGAAGAATACACGGAAAAACTTCAAAAAGCCTCCGGTCTCACAAAAGAAGAAGCAAAACAAAAACTCCTTGAGGAAACAGAACAAAAAGAAGCACAAGTAATTGCCAAAATTATTAAAGAAAGCGAAGAGGAAGCAAGAAGAACCGCAGATAAAAAAGCCCGCGAAATTTTAATAGACAGCATGCGCCATGGTGCTTTAAATTATATTGCCGAGTATACTGTTTCAACCGTTAAAATCCCCGATGAAGAAATGAAGGGGAGAATTATTGGCAAAGAAGGCAGAAACATTCGGGCTTTTGAACAGGCAACAGGTGTTGATGTAGATTTAGACGAAGAAGGAATCGTCCGGCTTTCTTCTTTTGATCAGGTAAGGCGTGAAGTTGCAAGAAGAGCATTGGAAAAACTTCTTAAAGACACAAGGGTTCAGCCTTTTAGAATTGAAGAAATTGTTGAGCAGACTAAAAAAGAAGTTGAAAAAATAATGCTTGAAGAAGGGGAATGGTTGGCGCAAGAAGCAGGAGTTTTTAATGTCCCAGTTGAGCTTTTGTCAATTTTAGGAAGATTTAAGTTTAGAACATCTTATGGCCAAAACTTAATCGTTCACACCCTGGAGGAAACAAAAATTGGTGTGCATATAGCCCAAGAAGTTGGTGCGGATGCAAATATTGTAAGACTTGGATGTTTGTTTCATGATATAGGAAAAGTTGTTGAAGGAGATGGAAGTCACGTAAAACTTGGTGTTGAGTTACTAAAACGATTCAACATACCAGAAGCAATTGTTAATTGTGTTGCCGAGCATCACGAGGATAAACCATTTTCATCGATAGAATCGGTTATTGTTTCTATTGCGGATGCGATATCGGGAGCAAGGCCAGGAGCAAGATACGAAGATTACGAGGAATATGCAAAAAGGCTTAAAGAAATGGAAACACTTGCCAAAAAATACGAAGGCGTTGAAGATGCTTATGCATTCGAAGCGGGTCGAGAACTTAGGGTCATCATCAACCCGGGTAAGCTGGACGATGCGCAAACAACTATTGTTGCCAATAAAATTAGAGAAGAAGTAAGCAGCAAGCTTGCAGTGCCAGGAGAAGTAAAAGTTACCGCAATCCGCGAATTTCGCGCAGTTTCTACTAGATCAGCCTAAAATTTATCTGACATCTTGACTTAAGATAAGATTGGGGTAATCTTAGAAAGATTGATATGATTTATCTTATTCCCGTTATTATTTTTCTTTTGCTCTTGAGTCTTAAGATTGTTCAGGAGTATGAACGAACGGGGAGTTATTTTTTTTCTAGGCCGTTGTACCGGAGTCCGTGGTCCTGGTCTTATTATTCTTATTCCTCTTTTTGAGCGGATGGCTAAAGTTGCTCTTCGTACAATTACCATGGAAATCCCTTCACAAAAAATTATAACTAAAGACAATGTCTCAATCGATATTGCCGCGGTTGCTTATTATCATATTGTTGATCCAAAAAAATCTGTTATTGCTGTTGAAGATGTATATTCTGCAGTTAATCAAATTAGCCAAACAACAGTTAGAAATGTTGTGGGTCAATTTATGCTCGATCAGTTATTGGCAAAAACAAGCGAAATTAACACAAAAATAAAAGATGTTATAGATTTACATACCGAGCCTTGGGGTGTTCAGGTAACAGCAGTAGAAATTAAAGACATTACACTTCCAGACAACATGCAAAGAGCAATGGCAAAAGAAGCAGAGGCCGAAAGGGAAAGAAGAGCTAAAATTGTTGCTGCAGAAGGTGAGTTTCAGGCAGCGCAAAAATTAGGACAGGCAGCAGACATGATTTCCAAACACCCGGTTGCGGAAGCATTAAAAATGATTAAAGCTGATAATAAATAGTTTTGATACCTTGACAACCTCTCGTTTACATTGTATTTTTAATCTAATCAATTATTCTGCCCGGAAGGTGGTGAAATAACTTGACAAAAAAAGACCTCATAGAATTAGTTGGCAAGAAAGCAAATCTTACCAATAAAGCAGCCAGGGATGCAGTATCGTCTTTTCTTAATGCCGTTCGAGACTCACTAAAGCGTGGAGAGAAAGTTGTTATAACCGGTTTTGGTACATTTTCTGTTAGAAGTAGAGCAACAAGATCTGGAAGAAATCCAAAAACAGGCGAAAAAATAACAATTGCTGCAAGAAAAGCACCTGGTTTTACTCCGGGTAAAACTTTAAAGAAAGCAGTTAGATAACTTAAGCTTTACGTTAAAAGAAGTTCTCCGATTAATTCGGAGGCTTCTTTTTTGGTATAATCGAAAAGAAAGTCAAAAGTCAAAAGTTAAAACTCAAAACTATAACTAAAAACTTAAAAGTTTTAAGATTTACGTTTTGGATTTGCGATTTGAGTTTTGCGTTTTGAGATTTCATTATGTCTGTAATCTCTGTTTCTAATTTATCAAAATATTATCAGGTTCACGAGAAAGAGCCCGGACTATTAGGGTCGGTAAAATCATTATTTTACAGAAGATATTATGATGTTAAAGCTGTTGACGATATCTCTTTTGAAGTTGAAGAAGGGGAATTGGTAGGATTTATTGGACCAAATGGTGCGGGTAAAACGACAACTTTAAAATGTTTATCTGGTCTTCTTTATCCAACAAATGGTAAGGTATCAGTTCTTGGTTTTACCCCATATAAACGTGAGTATAAATTTCTTAAGCAAATATCTCTTGTAATGGGACAAAAAAATCAACTCTGGTGGGATTTACCGGCAATAGATTCATTTATTCTCAATAAAGAGATTTACGATATCGAAGATAAACAATTTAACCAAACACTTGAAGATTTATCTCTCCTTTTAGATATTAAAGATATATTACAAATACAGGTTAAAAAGTTATCTTTGGGCCAGAGAATGAAGTGCGAGCTTATTGCAGCGCTTATTCATACTCCAAAAGTTCTATTTTTAGATGAGCCAACTATTGGTTTGGATGTTGTGATGCAAAAAAAACTTCGTGATTTTATTAAACAATATAACCAAAAGTATAAGGCTACAATATTACTTACCAGTCATTACATGAGGGATGTTGAGCAGCTTTGTAAACGGATTATTGTTATAGATAAAGGGAAAATTTTATATGACGGTTTGCTTTCGGATATCGTAAAGCGATATTCAAGATATAAATTACTTTCTGTTGAACTTTCAGAGCAAGTAGATCGTAAAGACTTAGAAAAATTAGGAGAAATTAAAGAATACAATTTTCCAACTGTTACCATAAGTGTTGTCCGTGAGAAATCAAGCAATATTGCAGCTAAACTTTTAGAAAATTTTCCAGTTGAGGATATAAATATTGAAGACCCCCAAATAGAAGATATTATTAGAAGAGTATTCTCAACAAAAGCAAACATATGAAAAAATATTTTTTGGTTGCTAAAAATACCTGGGATGAAATGCTTACTTATAGATTAAATTTTACAATGTGGAGACTTAGAGGTATTATTTCTTTGGTTTCTATATATTTTTTATGGCTTGCTGTTATTCCAAATAATGGATCAGTATTTGGGTATAATCGTTCCCTTATACTTACTTATATCCTTGGCAGTTCTTTAGTAAATTCAATAATTGTTTCTTCAAGGTCATACATCATTGGTGATGAAATTAATCAGGGTAATCTTTCTAATTTTCTAATAAGACCAATAAATTATCTTATGTATTGGTTTGCTAAAGACTTAGGTGATAAGGCAATGAATATTTTGTTTTCAATTTTTGAGTTATTAATTTTATTTTTGATACTGCGTCCCCCCTTTTTTTTACAAACAAATATTTCCTATCTTATTCCTTTTTTTATTTCAATTTTTTTAGCACTTTTTCTTAATTTCTTTTTTAATCTTTTACTTGGTTTTATTGGTTTTTGGAGTCCAGAAGTATGGGCGCCCAGATTTATATTTTTTATGATAGAAAGTTTTTTGGCTGGAGCATATTTTCCTTTGGATATATTACCTAAGCCAATTTTTGCAGTTTTTCAACTTTTACCATTTGGATACTCACTCTACTTCCCTTTAAAAGTTTATCTTGGCCAATTATCATTGACTCAAATATACTTTGGACTTTTAATATCTATTGTTTGGGTTTTTGGCCTTTTATTAATTGCTCAATTTGTTTGGACGAAAGGATTAAAAGTTTATACAGCATGGGGGAAATAGTATGTCTATTAGCAAGTATCTAAAAGTTTGGAGCATCATGACTTTTTACACTGCTCAAATCGCGTTGCAGTCCCGGTTTGGCGCGGTGATGTTTATTATCGGCAAGTTGCTACGTTTCTCTTTCTTTTTGTTTTTCCTGTTGATTTTAGGATTTAAGACCAAAGCAATTGCCGGGTATAGTTTGTGGCAAATGATTTTCTTTTTTGCAACATTTAATTTAATTGATACATTAGCTCAATTCTTTTTGCGTGAAGTTTACAGATTTAGAACATATGTTGTTAATGGTTTTTTAGATTTTATTTTAACTAAACCTTTCCCGCCTCTTCTGCGTTCTCTTTTTGGGGGAAGCGACATACTTGATGTTCCTCTTATTTTTATATCAATAGCATTTGTTATTATTGCAGCCTCTCATATTGGCCAGATTACTCTTTTTGGAATATTGATCTATAACTTATTAATTTTTAATGCCTTTTTTATTGCTTTGGCATTCCATATTTTTGTTTTATCGGTTGGTGTTTTAACAACAGAAATAGATAACACTTTGTTTCTATATAGAGATTTAACTCAAATGGGAAGAATTCCTGTTGATGTTTATCAGGAGCCTTTGCGTGGACTTATTACGTTTTTTATTCCTGTAGGTATTATGATAACGTTTCCCGCAAAAGCGTTAATGGGAGCATTATCTTTGGAAGGCATTTTTATTTCATTTTTGATTGGGGGATTACTTTTTTACTTTAGTCTTAAACTTTGGCATTTTGCTCTTAAGCATTATGCTAGTGTGAGTAGCTAGGGCAAAAATGATATAATTTACTTGATATGCAGATAAGAGGTAAAACACTGTTTTTTCTATTTTTAGGAATTATCCTGCTTTGGTTTACTCATGCTAATCGTGTGGTTTTTGCGCCTTTTGTTTTAGGTGCGGTTTTTGCCTATCTTGTAAATCCAATCGTCAATTTTTTTTCTCATAAAATTAAGCTCCCTAGAACATTAGCAATAGTAATAATTTATATTATTCTTATTGCTGCAATTATCTATTTGGGGGTATTTGTTGTAAAAAGGATAGCTGCAGAATCCGATGATATTACTCGTTATGGCGTTAGTATACTAGAATCAGCAAGAACACAGGTAAACACTCTTCCAGATTGGTTGCAGCCAATAGCCAACGAAACTTTACTTTCTATTCAACAATCAAGAATTTTATCTGCAACTTATCTGTTTACTTTATTTCCGCAAGCTATTTCCCGTATTGTAAGTTTTATTATTTTTGCCTTTTCTGGATTTTATTTTCTTAAAGATGGACATTTATTATTAAATAAATTAATAACTTGGTTACCAAATAAATATAAGAAAGACGCAGAAGTTCTACTTGAAAAAATTAATGGTGTATTAAGCGGATATTTAAGGGGACAGATGTTTTTAGTGTTTTTAATATCTATGATTTTATTCATAATCCTTACTATTTTTGGGGTTAAATTCTCTCTTGTTCTGGCTATTTTTTCTGGTTTTGCAGAAATTGTTCCGGTTATTGGCCCAATTGTTGCCGGAGCAGTAGCGGCATTTGTTATTTTAGTTACTGGTGCAATAAATTTTTCTTTATCTCCTTTACAGGGAGCGCTTATTGTAGCACTTATTTATTTTGTTGTTAGACAAATCCAGGATTATTTTATTAATCCATACGTTATGCATAAAATTACAAAATTGCACCCGCTTGTTGTTTTATTTGCGGCAATCTCTGGCCATCAATTGGCTGGAATCTTAGGTCTTATATTAGCGGTTCCAGCTGCGGCAACAATTAAGATTCTTTGGGATTTTTCCTTCAGTAAACTTAACGAATAAAAAATATCCTAGGAAGAGAATAAGCCAGATTCTGTTTATCCTTCGATTTCACTCAGGATAACCGCAATCTATCTAAGTTACGATATTTAGTCGTTACTTTCCGCCTCATCGGCGAAACGCCCTCAAACTTTGGTGCTCCCGTAAAGCAGGTACCCTTCGTCGCTTTCGCTCCTCAGGGCTATAGCGCACCGTTCGGAGGTTGCAGCGGGTAGGATTGCCCGTTTCACTCCCACTCGTCTCTGTTGCTCTCAAGTTCTGTTAATTCAGAACCTGCTTTAAGCTTCGCATGTGGGTAAAAAGCTTAAAGACCAGCTATTTCTAGTCGGAGCTTACGCTCCATCCCCGGCTTTACACCTGTCTGGACTTTCCTCCCTTCGTCGCTTTCGCTTCTCAGGGTAGCGATCCTTCTTCCTAGGACAAGGTTATTATAGCAAAATGGTTAGTAGATAACAAGCATAATAGCTTGACATATTTATCCTATAGTAGTAAAATATCAGGATATGCCTTTTCCAGAAAGTTTAGAAGTAAGACCGATACATACAATTATTCCCTTTGGAAATAAAGGGGAATATATCCGTTTTGAGGGACAAAGATCTAACTATGATTGCGGTCAGACATGTCTTGATATGTTAAAGCAAGACGGTCATAAATTTTTTCCAAAGGAACTCTCAGTTAAAGATGTTTTTGAGTTTATGGATATAGAAAAAGATAAAATTACTATTCTTGATGGTGAGGATAGTCAAGTTGCATACGACAGACCACAACTAGTTTTAATGAGAAAAGATAATAACCAAATGCATAAGTATCATTGGGTAATAAAATTAAGAGACTTAGTTATTTGTCCATCTACTGGGGTTATGAACGCAGAGTCTTACCAAAAAATACACAATTTTATTCCAATATTGGCTTTTGAAGTGCCGTTTGGAGATTCTGCGAAGCGAACTCTTTTAAGAACAGCTGCCTAATTTATGCTGTTGTAGAGCAAAGCATTTTGTATTCACACTCGTGGCAAAATGTTGACTTGCTGCAGGCAAAATCGCTGGTTGAAATCTCTTGCACTTTTTGCATAATGTATTCTTTTACTTGTTTTAATTGTTCTTTAGTTCTGGTTGTAGTTAGTTTTTTATCATTACTTAAAAAATGAAGCGTTAGCAGTATTTCTTCGGGTTTTTTGTTAAAAATTTTGTCTTGAATTTGCGTTGCCGCCAGGGCGTAAATTGTTAACTGTAAATTTTTGGCAACTTCTTTTTCATCCGGAATATTATCGCTTGTTTTATAATCTATAATTTCAATTTTATTATCATTTGTTTTATCAACTCTATCTATTCTTCCGCCTATTTTTATTTTATTAACGTAAAAATTAAATGGTGTTTCTAAAGCAATTGGTTGGGATTTTAACTTTTTAGGGTCAAAATTATTTTTTACATATTCTGTTAAAATTTTCTTTGCGTGTTGTCTTGCTTCCTGCTCGTGGGTTTTACTTGTGTAACCTTCGTTTATCCAAACAGTGTCTAAGATTTGTAAAATAGTATCTGTTTTAGTTTTTTCATCATTTAAAAAATTGCGATAAAAATCACGCAGTGCATTATGTATGCTTATGCCAAAACTTTGTGCCGCTACTTGAGGGGTAGGAATTTTTAAAATATATTTTAATTTATAATGCAATGGACAAATTTCAAATGTTTGAATTTGAGAATAGGAAATATAATTTAATTGGTATTTCGAAGTGTTGTTAATAGGGGTGACTATACTTATTTCTTTTTTATTTTTTTCCTGCGCCCAATCCAAAAGAGAAGGCTGAATTATTATTTTTTTAATTTTTTGTTTATCAGTAATTTTTAATACGTCTTGTTCTCCCAGTGTTTCATAAACAAAAGGAGAAATTTTACGTTCCCTTTTTCCTTCTCCATAAAAATTTGCAGCGGTTAAAAACAAGCTATCTCTTGCTCTTGTCATGCCAACATAAAAAAGTCTTCTTTCTTCCTGCAAGTGAAAATCACCAATAGGTAAAATTTCTTTAATAAGCTCTTGAGGAATTGGGATTTGTTCGTGTCTTTCTCTGGTTGGAAAACGCTGATTAACAAGATTAACAAGAAAAACTACAGGAAATTCAAGGCCCTTACTTGAGTGTATTGTTAAAATATTTACTGCGTTATTTTCGCTCCAATCCGTGTTTGCAGCTAACGGACTTTCTCCCATTTGCATTGATAAGTCTATCCAGTCAACAACTGCAAAAACATCTGCTTTTTCGTGTTCGGCTTCGTATGTTTTTAGCTTGTCAAAAAATTTCGCAATGTTTTGAAATTTTTTTTCATCTGTTTCCGATTTTGTTAAAAGCATTTTTTTTAACAGCCCGGAATCTTCTAAAAAATAATAAAGAATTTGTCCTGCAGTTTCTTTAGGGACGAGTTTAAGATGTTTTTTAATCATCTTTAATATGTTTTTTAGTTTTTCTTTTGCGTTATCTTTAAGAAAAATATTTTCGCTATTTTCAGGATTATCCAGTATTTCTAAGGCTTCAAAAAGAGTAAAATTTTTTCGTCTGGCAAAGTTTAAAAGCGCTGCAATCTCTAAAGCATCCAGCTCAAATATTTGTAAAGCCAAAACTCTGTAAAAAGAAGTTGAATCCTCAAAATTATAAAGTACTTTAAGATAGGAAATTAAATCTTTAATTTCTTCCCGTTGAAAAAGTTGTCCGGGTCCTAAAAATTGGTAGGGAATATTAAAGCGTATAAGAGTTCTAACAAAAGCCTGTGCATAATCATTAGCTCTTACTAGTATTGCAAAATCTTTATACTGATAGTTATTAGCTTTTAATTCCTGAATCTTTTTTACAACAGTTTCTGCTTCGTCTTCTACTCTCTCGGTAAAAATAAACTCAATTGGTTTACCTTTAATCTTTCGCATAGAGGTTAATTTTTTAATTACTTTTTCTTTGATTTCCAAACGGTCGGGGTTATTGTTTTGTATAAGAGCATAAGAACTATTTAATATTTCTTCTGTAGAGCGGTAATTTTTAGTAAGGGTTATGATTTTTACATTTGGGAAATGTTTTCTAAACTGAATCATATTAGAAATCGCAGCTCCCCGCCATCTGTAAATCGCCTGATCGTCATCTCCAACAACTGTAATATTTTGCTTTTGGCCGGCAAGAAGAATCGCCAAAGTATTTTGGGCAAAGTTAGTGTCTTGGAATTCATCAACCAATATATATTTGAATTGTTCTTGATAATTTTTTAGAATATTTGTTCTCTCTCTAAAAAGTTTTAAAGTGTTAGAAATAAGGCCGGAAAAATCCATGAACCCTTCTTTAATTTTTAATTCTTCGTATGTTTTGTATGCATCTGCTAGCTCAAGATTTTTCCTGATTTCATCTTTATCAGCGTTTAGCGTATAGCGTTTAGCGTTCAGTTTTTTAGCATAGAGAAGATACTCATCGGGTGATACATCTTCGTCTTTTAATCTGCTAAAATGCTGAAGCATGCCCATAATAAATTTATTTGGATTACCAAGAGGTCTAAAATATTCAAGTTTAAATTTAAATAAATTCTGGCGCAAAAAGAGGACATTTTCTGCCTCGGTAAAAAGTTTATAAGAAGGGTTAAGGCCAATGTGAATTGCTTCGTTTCTTAAAATTCTATCGCAAAAAGCATGAAAAGTAGAAATCCACATTTGGGTGTATCCATAAGGCATTGTTTGGTCAATGCGTTCCTCCATTTCCTGGGCGGCTTTTTCGGTAAATGTGAGAGCTAAAATATTAATTGGAGAAATCTTTTTTTCAAGGATAAGGTATTTTATACGTTGTGTGACTACTGTCGTTTTCCCGGTTCCAGCCCCAGCGATAATTAGAAGAGGGCCTTCTTCGTGCTTGACTGCCTCAAGTTGTTCGCTGTTGAGAATTCTTTCCTCTGACATAGAGACAAAAGGTATTTTATCACAACCATACTAAATATTGTTGAGTTTTAATTAAATAAATTTATTGCTCAACTATTACTGTTCCAGTTTGGCTTGGGTTTAAATGATTATGATATTTAAGTGTTCCCGGTTTGTCAAAAACTAACTCCACAGATGCTCCATTACTTAACTCACCCAAGTTAAGAGGTGGGTAAAGGAGATGGGTTGGATGCAAGTCTGAATTGACAGTTACTGTTTCTCCGCCTTTATTGGTCCATACAACTTTTGTCCCCGGCTTAATCTTAATTGTTTCCGGTGTAAAACCGGAGGTTGTTATAATTACGTTTGTAGTTTCTGTTGTTTTATTTAGTGATGGAGAAACTGTAGTTGGCTGTGCGTTGGTTACTTGTTTTGTTGGTGTTGACTGATTGGTTTTCGGTTGGCTAGTTAATAAGAAAAGCGCTAAACCGGTAACCAGAACTACAGCTATAACTATTGTTAATTTAGTGTTTATAATAATCACCTCCTTTTGGGCAAAATGAAGATTTAATGAAAGATTATCACATCAGAGTTATTTGTGCAATATCTCTGCACCAAGCCTTACTATTTTCTTACCTAAATCTCAAGAATAATGCGTTAACTGTTAATAGAGAAAAAATTAGCGTGTCCGGTAATAAGTTAGCAACTAGAGGCGGAAAAATTATTATAAATGAAATTATCGCAACTAAAAAGCCAAATAACAATTGTCTATTAGAATGATAGGGGGTAGTCATGGGTTCAGGAAGCATAACTGCTGCAAAGAATATAAAAGTTGGGTCAAATAATGATTCAGCAGCTTGATGCTGCATATATTTAGCTACTATATTCATGATTAAAATAATCAAGATATTTGTTGCAAAAAAAGAAAGCTGATTAAAATAGCGGCGCATTCTAAAAGCAGAAATAAGAAAAGGCGAAAGAAGAACAATAAAAAAAATTATGGATAAAAAATTATTTGCAAAAATTTTTTGCCAAGATACAGCCCACCAGGAAATATTATGGCGAAAAATAAACGCCTCTAAAAACAGTCCAAATCCTGCCGGGTTGAATATATGTTTTTGCTCAATTCTTATAAAGTTTTTAGAGAACATTGCTAACACGCCGGCTATTATTGGCGCATAAGGCGGAAGGCTTGGTGCGGTTAAAAGCCCGATTATTAATCCGGATACAATTGCTGAGCTTAGTAAAAATGAAGGAAGTTTTCTGATTTTTATAAAAATAAAGTCAGAAATTAAAGTTGAAGAAAGTGCAAGAAATAAATATAAAACTGTTTGCATAGAAGGGCTATGTATAACAGCGCTTAAATATATAAGAATAAGCGTAAAAGAAAGCTGGACTTTAGGAATAAGAATTAAGTTTTTCATTTTTACTTGATATAATTAAGTATATCAATATTACTATTTATGGCAATGCCTAACATATTTCTATTTCCATTTATTAAAAAAGAAGAAATTGCAGAGGGCACATATGCATTCTTTTTTAAAAAAAGTGAGGAATTTAATTTTTTACCCGGTCAATATATCCGGATTATACTACCTCACCAAAATCCCGACAACAGGGGACAAACGCGTTTATTTTCGATTTCATCATCACCTCTCGAAAAAGATTACATTAGGATTGTCACAAAAGTAATTAAAAGTTCTTTTAAAAAAGCTTTGTATAATTTAACGCCGGGAGCAAAAGTTCAATTTTCTCCACCAATGGGATCATTTATTTTAAAAGAAGAAGACAAACAGGAACGTTTATTTTTAGCAGGCGGTATCGGAATTACCCCTTTTTTATGCATGTTGGAATATGCAAACGAAAAGAAACTTTCAATTCCATTAACGCTTTTTGTTTCATTTTCAACGGTTGAAGAGGTTATTTATTATAAAAAGTTACAAGAGATTTCGCAGAATAATTTGTCAATAAAAATTATTTACACAGTGACTCATCCAGAAGATTCAAAAAAACCTTGGGTTGGAGAAACAGGAAGAATTTCTCAAAACTTAATTAAAAAATATGCTTTAGATATCTTAAAGCCTTTTTACTACATAGCCGGTCCGCCGGCAATGGTTGATGCCATGCGAAAATTAGTTGATTCTATGGGAGTTGCAAACGAAAAAATCCGTACAGAAAATTTTACCGGATATTAATTTTTTTCTTCCAGCATTTTTGTTGACTGAAGTTTTTGGCCAAACTTTGTAAAACCTATTGTTACATTGCTAAATTGCGAGGATGCATTATTAAGATGTTTTCCCAAAACGTCCAAGTTTTCTTCGACTTTACAATAATCAATTTGCAAAGCTCTTAATAATTTAAATATTTCCTTTGACCTTGATTCTATTCTTTTGCCCTCAAAAGCTAAGAGAATTGTTTGAAGATGAGCATACAAAGTGCTTGGAGAAACAATATAAACCCTTGCCCTTTTTGCATATTCCATAATTTCTGACTCATTAACTACTTCATAGTAAACAGACTCGCTTGGAACATACATAAGAGCAAAATCCATAGTTTGTTCATCCGGCAGAATATATTTTTTAGCAATATCATCAATATGTTTTTTAACGTCCCTAATAAATTCTTTTTGCATATGTAATTTTTCTGCTTCATTTTCTGCTTTTATTATTCTTTGGAAATTTTCCATCGGAAATTTTGAGTCAATCGGCAAAATTCCGGCATCTGTTTTTATTGCCGCATCAACTTTATTGCCTGATTTAAATTCGTATTGAAGATGAAAGCTTTGTTTTGGAAACATTTGTGTAATTAAATCTTTTAAAACATGTTCTCCAATATTTCCTCTTAGTTTTGGGCTTTTTAAAAATTCCTGGAGTTCTTTCATGCTTCTGCCAATTTCGCTCATTTGGCCTACTTCTTTACCAACGTCTTTAATAACAGCAGCGGCTTTATCAAGCCTTTCGTTTAATTGTTTGGAGTTTTCCTGCAGAGTTTTTACCATATCGCTGGAATTTGACCGCATTGCTTCGTTAAGCGTTTTATTTGTTGCATCAAGCGAAGTCTGCATTGTTTTAAGCCATTCAAAAAGCGAACCATCATCTTTTTTACTGTTTAAATCAGACAATTTTTTGTTCAAAACAAAGAGAATAACAATGAAACCAAAAAGAATAAGAGAAATTGTGAGCAGTTCCATTGACATGCCACCTATTGTAGCAGAAATAGAAGAGATTTTACAAAAAAACAGATTTTTAATAATTTTTTCAAGATCCAGGCTTTTAATGGGGAGAGGGGTGGTGAAAGACAGTTACAATTGTTTTTTTAACTGATTTCTCAGCTGCTTTTCTTACCTTTTTAATTCCATTGGCAACAGGATCAATCTTATTGCTTAATACTAGTGTATTCATAGTGATAAACCAGGTTGTCCAAACAAAAGCAGTTGTTCCTAAACTTTCCATAATAAATGTATCATTTTCGGTTAATGCTGCTAACATATTAGCTACTGCACTGGGTGCTGATAATTCTAATAAGTTAATAAAATGTCCTCCAGAGGATCCAACAACAGAGTTTCCTGTTAATCCGTATATTGTGCTTGCCACAGGACTGGCGCAATATTTTTTAAGCTCTAAAGCTTTTGCTTCTAAGACAACACTTAATAAACTTGCTGCCCCCAAAATACCTATAACAAAATATTTTAAAAGCTCTGGATCTACTTCTCTTAAGACCTCGTGAGTTCCAAACGCGATTCCCGTTGCAATAGGACCTCCGATTACAGAATATATGGGTGAAATAGCTAAACTAGCAGCAAAACCATCTGGGTTAACTCTTTGGCGGGCAGCGGCAATTGCTTCTTTTAATCTAGACATTTCAACATTTTAAATTTTTACTCCAATTAAGTCAATTTTTCCAAAGCAAAATGTTTTTATAGGAGGATTAAAATATCTTTTTTCTAAAGGCCCAGAGGCTAAGGCCTGCAGCCAATATAACTAAAACTATTCCGGCAATAATATTAAAGGTATTACTTTGAGCAAGAACTTGTTTTGGTGTTGGAGTTGAATTTTCTTGTGTACCTAAAACATCTTTTGATTTAGGAGTTGGTGTGACAGTTGTTTCTTCACCATTTTCTGTTTTTGCACCCAGAACCTCTGGGGTAAGTCCGGCTGCCTCTGCGAGTTGCGTAAGGGCTCCCAACACCTGACCTTGTGTGGAAGAAGCGCCACCACCCGAACAATCATGAGACCCACAGCCTAATCCGTCTGACTTTCCATCCCCATTACTTCCTCCGCC
>JACPAR010000032.1 GCA_016180725.1 Candidatus Levyibacteriota bacterium
GCATAAATCACAAGCAATAATCATGTGCTCACAGGACATGTTTATTCGCGAGATAGCCTCAGCTTTGTTTGTTTCAGAAAGAACTGTAGAAAGATGGACTAGGGATTTTTCAGACAAGAGGATTGCTTCAATTTTTTCAGGTTTGGTGAATAATCAAAATGCTTCAAAGTTAACCAGGCAGCAAAAATTAGAGATTAAAAAGGCCTTAGCGCAAAAACCCTCAGACTATGGATTACCTAAAGAGTTTTGGGATGTACCACTGCTTAAAAAGTATGTTTATGCCAAATTTGGTGTGGTTTATGAATCGGATCGCTCATATCATTTTCTTTTAGAATTTGGCCACCTCTCCTTTAAATACCCTGATAAATTTTCTACAAGGCGTAATGAGATTCAGGTAGCCTCCAGGATGGAGGAAATTTATGGTGAGATCCTGCCTTTAATGGAAGATCCTGATTGGGAGGTGTTCTGTTCTGATGAGGTCAGGATGGTTCTGGAAGCAATCACCAGAAAAGCCTGGTTAAAAAAGGGTGAAAAAACAGTACTCAAAGTTACCAGGTCTGATGACTACCAAAACTATTTAGGCTTTTTGAGCCAGAAGAGTTTCAAATGTCACGTGTTTGAGATCGCCTGGGGAAGGGCCCAGGAAATCATTAAAGCTGCATCTGAGTTTTTAAAACTTTACCCTGACAAAAAAATCTGTATTATCTGGGATAATGCTACATGTCACAAAGGAAAACTGATGAAGCAAGCTTTAGCTAAAGGAGGATTACTTGAAAGAGTTCACCTGATTACCCTACCTCCTTATGCACCGGACTGCAACCCCATTGAAAAAGTTTGGAATGCCACCAAAGATACCCTGTCCAATTATCAAAACCAAACATTTGAAATTACCAAGCAAAAATTTATACAATTAACCAACAACCAAATTTTCTACTACCAAATCTGACATTTGGTTTTGCGGTCACTATACCTAATATAACTGTATTGCCTTCCTTTGGAATATAAATACATTCCTCAAAGCGTCCTACTATTTCACCACCATCTTTTTTTTGAGCAAATCTTCAGGTCTTTTTTTTGAGCAAATCTTCAGGATCTTTCGCAAGTGAAAGTGAAATCTTTTTTGTTGTTTGTGCTTCTATCCTGTTTCTGTCTGTTTCTAATCGCTGGTTCCATATTTTTTTATCTTTTGCAACAAAATGCGTAAAGTATTTAAATAAGAAGGCATTATCTGGATTATCTCTGGAAGTTTCTCTTCCATCTAAGATGTATGTCGTAGTCATATCATAAATTATAATAGACTTGAAGATAAATTAATCTATGTCTGGTGGGCGAAGAGGGAGTCGAACCCTCACGGCCTTGCGACCAGTAGTTTTTGAGACTACCGCGTATACCATTCCGCCACTCGCCCAAATTTAGTAATTGAATGTAAGCTAGCAAACTAACTGCGTAATGTCTTTGACTTTTATGCCCGTAATATTATATACTTTCTGGTATGACACTTCAAGAAATTTATGAATTAGGTATAGAAATGGGGATTAAGGCAGATCCGCGTGGGCAAGCTAGAGTTAAAAAAATTTTAGATCAGGCAAAAAAAACCTATCAAGAGATGCCGGAGAAAAAGAAAAAATATTTTGACGCGGAATCTCTTAGAAATCCTTACTCAGATTCCAGAATTCTTTTTGGAGATCCTAAAAAACAAGTTAAAAAAATAATGGCCGGAATTGATGCAGATGCATCGGAAGTTCTTCTTGCCGACCGTTTAAGGGAGAAAGGTCAAAAAATTGATGTTTTAGTTTCCCATCACCCCAGCGGTCACGCTTTAGCTGGTTTGTATGAAGTAATGGATTTACAAGTAGATCTATTTGCCAAGGCAGGTGTTCCAGTTAATGTGGCGCATGCTTTGTTGGAGGATAGAAAACAATTTATCAGAAGAAGGTTCGCCCCGCTTAATCATGGTCAAGCTGTAGATGCTGCCCGTTTGCTAGACGTGTCTCTTTTAGCAATTCATACAGTTTGGGATAACTTAGGTAATAAATTTATCGAGGACTATTTAGCCAAAAAAGAGTTCGATAATTTGGGAGAGGTTTTTGATTATATTAATGAAATTCCGGAGTTTGTAGAAGCAATTAAGGGTAAATCAGGGCCGAGTATTGCCTCGGGTTCAGAAAAAAGCAGGGTAGGTAAAATTCTTGTATCTGCCACCGGTGGAACCAGTCCTTCAAAAGAGATGTACATAGAATTAGCAAAAGCGGGAGTCGGGACTTTGGTAGAGATGCATATACCCGAAGAATCTTTGGTTGAACTTAAAAAACTGCACATTAACGTAATTGATACGGGCCACATGGCTGCTGATTCAATCGGAGCAAATTTATATCTTGACGAGCTTGAGAAAAGGGGAGTAGAAGTAGTGCCTTGTTCGGGATTGATCAGGGTAAAAAGATTTAAAGAAGGTAATCTCAAATCTTAAATCTCATCCTTCGATTCCACTCAGGCCTTCGGCTCTGAAAGCATATTTCAGGCTCTTGAAGAGATGATACTGAGCATAGTCGAAGTATCAAATGGCAAATCTACATCGCAAATCGTAAATCTTTAAAAGTTTTTAGTTTTGAGTTGTAGTTTTGAGCTTTGACATTTGAGTTTTGAGATTTTTATTATGATTTCGGTAAACGAACTTAGAAGCGGAACATTTTATACGGACCAGGGACAAATTTTCCAGGTGCTTTCCTTTGAACATATTAAAATGGGAAGGGGGAGCGCTAATATTAAAGTAAAAGTCCAAAATGTGAGGACAGGTTCCATTACAGATAAAAGCTTTATTAACAATGCGAAGGTGGAGGATATAAACATTCGTAAAAGACCAATGCAATTTCTTTATAAAGACAGCGAGATTGCAAATTTTATGGATCCGCAAACCTTTGAACAAGTTGAAATTCCTCTCAAAGTACTAATTGGATACGAGTTTCTTAAAGAGGGAGAAACGTTTACTGTCAGTTTTTACGCAGACGAACCATTAGCTCTTCTTCTTCCTCCAAAAATGGAGCTTAAGGTTGCAGACACAGGCCCATCACTTCGGGGAAATTCCGCAACAAATATTTATAAAGATGCAATTTTAGAAAACGGAGTTAAAACTAAAGTTCCCTTGTTTATAGAGGCTGGAGATAAAATTAAAGTCGATACAAGAACAGGGACTTACACCGAAAAAGTATAAAATATGAATAATCGGCTGCTCCGCGTTCTTAATGTTAAACCATTTCTTTTCCTCTGGTTAGCAGAAATTTTTACCCAGATTGCCATAAACATATTAAATTTTATCCTCATTATTATGGCTTTTCAGCTTACAAGATCTAACACTGCCGTGTCCGGAATTATTTTATCTTTTACAATTCCGGCTATAATTTTTGGTGTAATTGCCGGCGTTTATGTTGACAGATGGGATAAAAGAAAAGTTCTTTTGGCAACTAATATTATAAGAGCAGTTTTGCTTGTTATTTTAGCAATTTTTAGTAACAATCTTTTTTTAATTTATCTTTTTTCTTTTGCAATTTCCATTGCGACACAATTTTTTATTCCGGCAGAAACTCCAATTATTCCACTTCTTGTTAAAAAAGACTTGCTTTTATCCGCTAATGCGTTATTTGGGTCAGGGATTTACGGCTCTGTACTTATTGCCTATGCTCTTTCCAGCCCGTTTTTTATTTTCTTTGGAAAAATATATACGTTATCAATACTTGCTGCTTTTTTTATGATAGCAGCAATTTTCATTAATTTTATACGTGTTTCTAAAGGTAACAAAAATAAATCTAATGGAGAATCAGTAGATTTAACTATTGGCGGAGAAATTAAAAGTTTATTTAAATTACTGTCGAATACAAAGGAAGTTTCTGGATCGATATTAATGTTAACTTTATCCCAGGTGATTATTTTAGCAATTGCTGCAATAGGACCAGGTTATGCAAATCAAATATTAAAAATATCGGTTGAGCAATTTCCGCTTCTGTTTGTTACGCCTGCTGCTTTGGGTATGGTTGTCGGCGCTGTTTTGCTAAGCACCAATTATTTTCATAAATTCTTAAAACAGAAACTGGCAACAATTGGAGTTTTTATATCGGGATTTAGTATTTTACTTTTGCCATACGGATCTAAAGTTGCATCAAAGCCTATCTTTACAGCTCTTAATAAATATTTACCAAATATTGTTGATATAAATATTTTACATATCATGATTTTTCTTGCATTTACTCTTGGAATAGCAAATGCTTTGGTTTTTGTTCCTTCTAATACAATTTTGCAGGAAGAAACATCCGACGAACTGCGCGGTAAAGTGTATGGAATGCTTAATTCAATAGTTGGCGTATTTTCTCTTTTACCGGTTATTGTGGTTGGAGGATTAGCAGACGTGATTGGAGTAGGGAAGGTGTTAGTCGGAATTAGTTTTACACTTTTTTTAATTGGAATTTCCAGATTAGTTATAAAATAAAAATATTATGCAGACATCATTTACAATATTATTTTTTTGTTTATTTATTTTCCTTTTTTGTTTATATACGCTTAGCCGTGATGATTTTATTTTGATCAGAAAAAACGTTTCCCAAGAAAGAGTTTTTAATATAATGTTTATAGCGTTGTTAGTTAGTCTTTTTTTTGCCAGATTAGTCTTTGTTTTCTTTAATTACGATTCTAAATTTCTTAATCCCTTGGTTTTTTTACTTTTTCCATATTTTCCCGGACTTTCTTTAGTTGGTGCATTATTGGGTGGGGCATTTTTTATTGCTTATTATGCTTCCTCAAAAAAACTTCCAATAGGAAGACTACTTGATCTTTTTACTATTACATTTCTTTGCTGTTTGCCGTTTGGTTTATTTTTTATTTGGCTTTCAAGTTTGGCCAGTAAAAAACCGGTAACATCTTTTATTTTAATTGCTGTTGTTATTTATGTCATGTTGGGAGGCTTATCAATAAGAATTTTTCAAAAGGCAAGACTTAAAGATATTAGTATTACTTTTTTGTTTTTTTCAATTTTTTCTATTGTATCGATTTTTTTAAATATATTAGGGCGTATAGGGAAGGGTAATTTATTTAACGGCGAGGACGTTCTTCTTCTTGTTGTTTTTCTTATCTCTTTGGCCCTTTTTATAAGGCAGGAAAAATTTCCGGATAGTTTTCCAAAACTTCGAAATAATTAATTATGCAAGAGCCTAAAATAATTTTTGAAGATGAAGATATTATGGTTGTAGATAAGCCTTCCGGCATGACGGTTAACAGATCGGATACTACAACAGGAGAGAGAACGCTTCAGGATTGGGTGGAAGAGTATTTAGGGGTATCACGAGTACCACCCGTTCGACAAGCTCAGGGCAAGCAAGTATCACAGGGAGAGAAAAATAGAGATCTTTTTCCCCGTGGTACCAGTGATATCCTTGATACCCGTGATACTTTTCGAGATAGAGCGGGGATCGTGCATAGGTTAGATAAAGAGACTTCGGGAATTATTCTTGTTGCTAAAACTCCAAATGCATTTACAAATTTACAAGCGCAATTTAAAGAAAGAAGAGTAAAAAAAGTTTACATTGCATTGGCTCATGGAGAGATTAAAATTGAGGAGGGAGAAATAAGGGTACCGGTTGGTAGATTGCCTTGGAATAAGAAACAATTTGGAGTAGTGGCGGGAGGAAGAGACGCGATCACCAAATATAAAATATTAAATATAAAATATAAAATATCAGACAGGGGAAAAGAGCCCTTGACATTGTTAGAGTTGTATCCAGAAACAGGGAGGACGCACCAGATAAGAGTTCATTTAAAATATTTTGGTCATCCAATTTTTGGCGACTTCTTATATGGTGGGAGAAAGCAGGCCAGAAACGATAGAAAAGTTTTACCAAGAGTTTTTTTGCACGCCGCCAAAATATCATTTACTCATCCGCAAACAGGGGAGACTCTTTTTTTTGAAAGTTCACTGTCAGATAATTTAGAAAAGTTTCTGCAAACGTTAAGCCATTGATTTGCTCTCTAAATATTGATAGTATTTACCAAAGGGGGTGAAAATATGGGAAGTTTTGGCGGATATTATAAAGGAGAGAAAAAAAAACAAAAAAAGGGGAAAGAAGCAAAAAAAAGCTTCACAAGCGAACCCACGTTTGTTCTACCGGAAATAATCTCTAAGAAGAAAAAATTTGAATAATTCTTCAGGAAAGACAAAAACAGATTTTATATGCCCAATAAAAAAAGAAAAAGTTCCGATAATCAGAGTTTAAAACTTGCCCTGATCTTTTTTATTTCTGTTTTTACGCTTGTAATTATAGCTGTATCTTTGAAGGTAATATCTGTTATTACTAGCAGCAGTTTTAACGGAAAAAATCGTTTTACTATTGCAATTATTAAAGATTCTTCAGATATTATATCCTTTGCTCCGGATACCAACTCAATATCTGTTTTACATGTTGCTTCTAAAAAAAAATTGACTGGTACTGATGTTGGTAAATATCTTAAAATTCCAATTGATGGACAGGTTATTTTAGGTCAAAATTCAAATCAGGAATTCAACAAGTTATTTTTGCAAAATAACAATGTGGAAATGCAAATGCGTATAACGCTTACAAATTATTATGCCGTTAATACAAGTCTTACAATAATTGATGTTGCAAGACTTTGGTTGTTTACAAAAACCGTAGCATCTCATGCAATTTATGTTAAAAACTATTCTATTCCAGACAATGTGGATTTATCCAGTGAATTAACCATAGATAAAATCTTGTCTCAATTATTTAGCGATAGCGCGGTTTCTGCAGAGAAGGTAAGCATACAAATTGTTAATGGTACAGGTGTTTCCGGGTTAGGTAATCGTTTAGCAAGGCTAATTACAAATATGGGCGGAAATGTAATATCTGTGTCTACATCGGATAAGCTTATTGAAACATCAGAAATAGACTATTTTGATAAAAAAAATTATACGCTTGAAAAACTGTATTCAATTCTTAAATTTCCAATAAAGAAAATCGATTTATCCAGTAATATTTCTGATCTTATTATTATATTGGGGAAAGATAGTTTACCGGCTTTAGTTTTTTAATAATTTAAGATAAAATGAGTAGCATGATCACAGTAATAATTTTAGCGCTTGCAGTAATTTCTATTTTATGGGCTGTATGGTCGCTTAGAGAGTTACGCAGGGATAAAAAAATAGAAAGTCAAATAAAGAAGAAATTATCTAAAGGTCGGGTAATTTATCATCACGGAGTAGGAAAGAGCTATGATTCTTCCTCGGATTCTGATTCTTCCTGATTGTCTTCATGGTCTTTAGATGGTTGATAGCCTTTACTACTAATAACTTTTACTTTTTCTCCCGACGTAAATGAGGGTTGAAATTTAAAACGAGTGCAGCGTTTTGTTTCTCTTACAAAAATGCTTACATGGCGATTTTGAATTGATTTTACGCAGGCCTGATAACAATTTCCACCTTTTATAAACTTAATTAGTCTTCTGCTTATATCTTCCGGTAACATTCCAATGTATTTTTCTTTTCCATCTAAAACAAAAATTTTTGATCTTTTTATACGAAGAGTCAAAAACTCGCCTGTCATAAGATGGGAAATAATTTTTGGTTCAGCAACGTTATTTAGCTCGATTACTTTAGTTTTTCCGCTTTCTTCTAAAAACATTGTATCTGTTTGTTGCGCTAAATTAGGCGTTTGAGTAGAAAAATTGTTATTTTTTTTATCTGTTCCGCTTAAACGTCTTAAGTTTTTTAAGGCGATTGGATTTTGAATGTCCAGCTCTAAAACCTTTTGATAGATAGCTTTTGCACTTTTTGCTTTTCCAAGTACAGAAAAGGCAAATGCCAGACGGTTTAATGTTTCAATGTCGCTTGGATTTTCTTTGAGGAGTTCCTGATTTAAAGATATCGCTGTTTTCCAGTCACCCGTTAGAGCTGTTTGAATTGCTTGGGTTTTAAGTGGTGTCATTTATATACGAATGATGTAGAATTTTACTCCGGTTTGTTGAAAAAGTCAAGAGAGAAAGATATAATACTCTATATAAACTTATGAGTGGGCATTCAAAATGGGCGCAGATAAAGCGTCAAAAGGGAGCAACAGATGCTAAGCGCGGTCAAGCATTTACAAAACTTGCCAATGCTATCACAGTGGCTGTTAGAGAGAGTGGCGGCATTAGTGATCCTGCACAAAACTTTAAATTACGTTTACTGGTGGAAAAAGCAAGGGCTGTAAATATGCCAAAGGAAAATATTGAGCGGGCTATTCAAAGGGCTTCTGGAAAGCAGGCGGGGGAGGGAGTAGCAGAGATTACTTACGAGGGCTTTGGGCCGGGAAAAGTTGCTCTTATGGTTGATGCCGTAACAGATAACAAACAAAGAACAACGTCGGAAGTAAAAAATATTTTAGATAAAAATGGAGCAGTATTGGCAACACCAGGGGCTGTGTCTTATCAATTTGTGCAAAAAGGACTTATTACGGTAAAAAAAAACGGCCAGAATGCAGACGACATTTTTTTACTTGCTGCAGATGCGGGAGCGGAGGATATTGAGGAGGTTGGAGATGAAATATTGGTTTACACAAAGCCCGATCAACTTTCTAAGGTAAAAGAAGGGTTAACAAAGAGTTTAAATATTGTTGACGCAGAGCTTACCAGAAAACCTATGGTAACAGTATCTATAACCAATAAAGAAATAGCGAGTAAAATTCTTACTCTCATGGAAAGATTAGAATCATTAGACGACGTGCAAAAGGTATATGCAAATTTCGATATTACTGATGAGATTATAAGCAGCCAAACAGAATAAAGTAGTCTCCATAATTTTTGTATGAATAAAAAGAGAAACGGTTTTATTGGGCTTACGGGGTTTGTATCAAGGAGGAGGGGAAACAGTTCGTCTTTCTTAAGTAGGGTATTGCGTTTTTTTAATCTTAACAAGAGACAGCGTTTTATAATTTCGGTAATTTTGCTTTCCTTAGGATTATTTTTTGCAGAAAATTTACTTGGGAAATCGGGAATTTTTCTTTCGTTTTTTCTCTCCATACTTACAGCGGTTTTGCTTTTATTATCCAACTACGAAGACATAAGAGATAACTTTTCCTGGTCTCTATTTATTCTTCCGTTTTTTTACAGTCTTTCTTTTGGTTTATTTGATTTTCTTGTGCCTGCCAGATTTATGACGAGAATTATTATCACAAGTCTCTATGCAATTGGTCTATATTCCCTTTTTCTAAGTCATAACATATTTACTGTCGCATCTATTCGTACAATTGGGCTTCTTTCCAGCGCGAGAACAGTATCTTTTGTTCTTGCACTTGTTTCTTATTTTTTTCTTTCAAGAGTTATAGGTTCATTTCATTGGTCAGTCTTTATATCGGCACCATTATTGTTTATTTTTTCATTTTTTCTGAGCTTGCATTGTCTTTGGACATATACTTTAGAAAAAGTGTCTAAAGCCGAATTGCTTTGGGCTTTCGTATTATCTTTTTGTCTTCTGGAAGCTTTTTTAATACTTTGGTTTTGGCCCAGTAGTCCGACAGTTGTAGCAATTTTTTTAACAGGATTTTTTTACACGATTATTGGTTTATCTCATGTGTGGATGGATAAAAGACTTTTTCGTGGTGTTTTATGGGAATATATCTGGGTGTCTGTGCTTGTATTTTGTATCCTGATATTATTTACTTCCTGGAGTTAAAAATTTAAAGACCAGGTAAGGTAGGGAAGAGGAGTCACGTTTTGCAACCATGCCCTCAGAGTAGGTGATATAGTTTGATGTAGTTTTGTAAATCAAATATTATAGGACTTATATTAATATAATTAGCTCCTAAATGTGGATAACCTTTATATTTTCACAGTCTTTTACTTGACTTTTCACAAAAGGCGACGTCTGTTCTGCTCTTTTTGAGGTAAGGTTTGCATGTATGTACCACAGACGTGTAAAAATAAGGTTAATACCAGATATAAATAAGCATAAACGTATGATAAGTGCCAAAGACTATCTCTCTTCTTCTATATAATTGCTCGGTAAATATATTCATACGAAAAAAATACGAACGACATTTTATGTTCTTTTTTATATGTATTTGAAGCTAAAATAACTAGTTTAGGTTGACTTTGCAACCTAAACGACACTTTACTCAATCAACACCGCTTATAATATAAATAAGGCTAAAATATGACGATTAGCTTAATAAGTCAATCTAAGTTAAGCTATCTTTATTATTACAAGGGAGTAAGTCTCTCTTCTTGTCAACGTGCGTATCGACATTGTATTTAATAGACGTAGAACAACATGTATAATGAATGATTCTTTTATATAGAGGTAGCAAGAGAAGCGTTTCTACTCTTAATTAGCATTATTCTATTTATGAATAGTTTCTTTTGGTTGAACCACGCCAATTTTATTGAGGTTTTGGTTGTAGAGAAGCTAAAGTAGTTATGTCGTACAATAATACTTTTACGACGTAAGGCAAGGCTGGACTCTAAGGGGAGAGATGTTTTTTGTTATCTGTTTGGGACAAGATCTGTTTTTATTTTCGTAATCTGTTGTTGCAGAGGTTACTCTTTTACCTAATTATCGCCAATTAACTAAAAACTACCCCTATTCCCTACTATAGGCTTTGACTATATTCACCATGAAATTTAGAAATAATAAATTTTTAATGCTGCGCAGAGGTAGGTACCGCTTGTCCTATTACTGTGGTAAAGTTCATTCCTATATAGTATGGCGATTCATTACCAGGTACAGGGTTGCCAAGTGGATCGACAAAGCGACCTGCTTGGTCAGTTAGGGCAAACCATAAACCTCCAGAATATTCTTCTTTATTAAATTCTAAACTAACATGGCTTGCGGTAGTCGATGATGGATAGTCTTCGCCAAGTACTCTAGCCGCAAACAGAGTTTGTATTTGCCCTGGGTATAAATCGAGTGTTGTAGCTCTGTCAGCTTTAGGATTTCTCCTAATAGGAACTTTGTTGTTGTTTAACCCTGGAACTGAACTAAATTCAACCTGCACAGGTTGTGGTTTATCGACAACAACTAGCAATCCATCCTGTCTGTCGAGAAAAAGAGTTCTACCTTGATCTCTAGATGTGGGTTGAGGGCCTTGTTGATAGTCATAAAGCTTAGTTCCTACGCCGGCTGCTACAGCTACCGCAACAACAGCACTGAAAGCTATTTCAAAGTAGTTTGGTTGTCTACCTTTGTGAGGGAAAGGGGGTCGATAAAAATCTGGGCTCCTCATACAAGTGTTCCTATTATAAACTATAGGATCTAATTTGTCAAGTTTAGGATGAGATTATGGCTTTCCAGTCTTGGGCAAAGCGGATTATGCCTTTGTCGGTTAAATCATGCTTAATATCAAGCGCGCCTGTCTGCAAGGCATCTATAAACTCATCTATAGACGCGATTGCAGTTGCTCTTTAGTTAACAAAAGCCATTCTTTATAAACCTTGCCGGGTACAGTCATAATCTCCACATTTGCCAGAATGCCTCGTTTTATATGCTCAGCTCTTCGAATGGAAGCCTCAAGCATCCAGGGTGCGTCAGTTGGCGTATTTTCGAAGTACTGTTTTTTCATTTTCATGGAATTTTCTATAAAAGACATGCCATCTTCGTTTATATCATCAAGCCGGCCGACAAACGGCGAAATAAAACAGGGCCAGAGGTTTTGTATTGGGCAGTAAAGCTTTTGCATAATTTTTTCGTGCAGACAGATTGCAAAAACCTGCTGCTCGGAAAATACTAAAGTATTATTAACTTGAATTTTTTCTCGTCTAAGGGCCGTACGCGCCTTAAAACCCTCTATACTTGTTGGTAATTTTACAAATATGCGCTGGTTCCAGCTTGCAATTTGCATACCTTGATCAATCATTTCCTGCGCAGTTGTTTCTTCGTCTGCATAAACTTCGGCCGAAACAGCCCCCGGAACAATATTTAAGATTTCTAATACTATTTCTTTCTGGAGTCTAAAGGCTTCATCTTGGGAGATTTTTTTTCCTGCCAGTTTTTTGGCAATAAGACTTGGATTAGTAGTTGAGCCCCAAAGCTGGCTACCTGAATTTTTGGCAAGATTAGCAATTTCTATATATTCGTTTGGGTCTCCGCTGTCTAGTAAAAACTTTGTCATGGTTGCTCAAGTACTATAACACGTTGTTCAAGTTCATTGTGTTCTTTACGGGTAACTGTCATATGAAGGATGTCGGAAGTCGTCTGAATAAGACTGTTAACATTTCGTTTGACATCTTTCATATCTCTTTTAAGATTACTTACGTCTTGTTGCATCGTGCGTATGTTAGTATCAATTTTACTTAAACGTTTATCAACTATGTTTAAACGTTTATCAACATTACCTAGACGTTGATCTACCTTATCTAATCGTTTGTCAACGTCACTTAGCTGTTCAATTATATGATCGAGTTTTTTTGAATCTGTTTGTTTTATCATTTGTTCCTAATATACTTTTTTGTAAGTTTTCTGTCAACTCTGTCTTTGTATATCACTAGAGTAGTTTATTGCGGCTTAACGCTTTTTTGAAAGCGTTTTTGGTACATGATATAATGATATTATATGAATCCAGAGATGCTTCGGTCAGTTAGCATGCGCTTTAGAGCAAAACCAGCGCTTGCTCCATTAGCTGTTGAGCCAAGAGATGCTCATAAGTTTCCAAGATTAGTTGGGGGAACTACAATGGTGCCTGGGGAAGTTGCTGTGTTTGAAAGAGATGTTGTCTACCATCATCCTTTTTATGAGCATCGGCCAAACGAAAGTATTGTTATGGTTAATGGTCAAGTTCATACACTAACACGTGAAGAGAACCTCTTTTTGCAAAGTTTAGAAGGAGGGCCAAATAATATAATTTCTTTTAAAGAATTAAAGTTGAAAACATTTGGGAGTGAGTGGTATTCTGATAATTATATTAAATTTATAGCTTTAAATGTTAGGCAAAAAATTGAACCTAATCCTCATACGCCTCAAATTATTCTAACAAAGAAATATGAGGGTTATTTATTGTTTGATCCAAATATGTTGCCTCCAAAAGATTCAGAAGAAGTATATGCGCATGCCGATTGGACTCATTACCCCAAAGGCCATTTCATTATAATGAATGGCAAGATAATTATTCTGACCTCTTTTGAGAATGCAATTTTAACTGTTTTGGAGCAAACACCCAATAAAGCGGTGCAGCCTTTTGTATTTGATGAATTTTTTAGAGAACATGAAATTGTTGAATCAACCGAAGTACATCAGGCTATGTATAAATTAAGAAGAAAAATTGATCCCCACAGTAGTACAGATGGCAAATCCAGATATCTTGTTTCTTCCGAATTTGGCTATATACTTATAGATCCGAATAAGCCAGATAGTAATGAAGCCCCTACTCCTAGAAAAGGTGAGTTAGTATATGCACATTTAGCA
>JACPAR010000033.1 GCA_016180725.1 Candidatus Levyibacteriota bacterium
TCTTCTATACTCAAACTTCAAATTCCAGCTTCTAATTTCTAGTGTCTATCCTCAAAGTTTCCCTTAGTATGCTTCGTTAACTGTTTCCGCAATTATTTCTAAACCTTTTTTTACGTCTGTTTCGTTCTGGCTATAAGTAATTCTAACACATTCGTTTTTGTGTTTCCAAGGCTTATCGTATCCTGGGAAAAAATATTCTCCCGGAACAACTAACACTTTTTTCTTTTTAAGTCTTTCATAAAGCTCCATTGAGGTAATTGGCAAATTTTTGCACCATAACCATAAAAACAATGCACCTTCACTCTTGTGCAGGTAATAAGGATTACGCGGATTCATATGCTTTTGGAAATGTAAAATTGCATCATTTGATTTACGCTGATAAAAAGGACGGATAATATTCTCGCTGATTTTTGTAATTTCGCCGCTTTGCAGTAAGGGTGTAACAATATGCTGGCCAACAGTTGCCGCAGTTAGACTTACAATTGCATTAATACTTGTAAGATATTCTATAATTTCTTCATTTGCAACAACAATAGAAGTTCTTGTGCTTGGAAGGCCAAGTTTTGAGAGACTAACAGAATAAACAATATGCTCGTCCCAAATTGGTGTTGTTTTAGTAAAGATAATACCAGGAAAGGGAGCCCCGTAGGCGTTATCTATCATAAGCAGAGTATTATGTTTTTTTGCAAGTCTTGATAGTTTTTCTACTTCTTCGTCTGTTACAACATTTCCGGTTGGATTTGTGGGACGGGAAACACAAATTGCAGATATGTCTTTAGTAAGATTAAGATTTTTAAAATCAATAAAGTACTTAAAAGTGTGATTATCAATAAATTTTATAAGCGGTTTTTGCGCAGTGAATAAATTATTTGCAATTCCTTGATCTGTATAACCAATATACTCCGGTACAAGCGGAAAGAGAATTTTTTTAAATTCTCCGCTGCGGAATTTTCCGGCAAGCATATTAAACAAAAAGAAAAATGTTGTTTGTCCCCCGCCTAAAACGCAAATATTTTTATTGGTTATTTTCCAACCGTAAGTTTTTTTAAAAAACGATACAACCGCATCTATAAATAGATTATCGCCTTGCGAGGTGGTGTAGTTGCCCATCATGTGTTCAAATTCGCCTTTATTGTCTAGAATTTCCTGCATGCGTTTTCTAAACAATTGTTCGATTTCCGGAATATGCGCGGGGTTGCCGCCGCCAAGCATGTAAATTTTTTCTTTTCCGCTTAAGGCTTTTCCCAAATCATCCATAAGCTGGAGGATGCCCGTTTTACTGGTTAATTTTTCGCCGAAATTGGAAAGTTTCATGCTTTTAACTAGTGATTGCGCCTTTGGATGCGCTTGAAACAAGTTGAATATACTTTGCCAAGACTCCCCGTGTATACTTCAATTCTGGAGCTTTCCACGACGATCTTCGCTTTTTAATTTCTTTGTCAGATATTTTCAAATCGACAGTTTTTGTATCAAGATTTATACTGATTATGTCATCTTCTTCGATTAAAGCAATTGGTCCGCCAACTTGCGCTTCCGGTGTAATGTGAGCAATCATAATGCCATGCGTACCTCCGGAGAATCTTCCATCAGTAATAAGCGCAACGTTTTTACCAAGACCTGCTCCCATTAAGGCGCTGGAGGGGGAAAGCATTTCCCGCATTCCGGGACCGCCTTTTGGCCCTTCAAATCTAATCACAATAATATCTCCTTTTTTAATCTTTCCATCAAGAATTGCATTTAAAGCTTCTTCTTCGCATTCAAAAACGCGAGCAGGGCCGTGAAACTCTTTCATTTCTTTGCCGGAGAGTTTCATCACTGCGCCTTCAGGGGCTAGTGTTCCTCTAAGAATAACTATGTGGTGTTCCGGCGGTGCGAGTGGTTTTTCTAAGCTATAAATAACTGTTTGGTTGTTGGGGCGATTAGGGGTGTTGCGCAAATTCTCGGCGACCGTTTTTCCGGTAACTGTTAGGCAGTCACCGTGGATAAGACCTGCTTCGAGTAGCATTCTCATTACCATTGGGATACCGCCGATTTTATCTAAGTCGCTCATCACATAGTCTCCAAAGGGCTTAAAATTGCCTACAAGGGGTACTTTTTTTGCAACTCTTGCAAAGTCATCAATTGTTAAATCAATTTCCGCTTCGTGGGCAAGAGATAATAAATGTAAAACTGCATTTGTTGATCCGCCAATTGCCAAGACAACGGCAATAGAATTTTCGAATGCTTTTTTGGTCATAATATCTCTGGCTCTAATTCCTTTCCTCAATAAATTCATAAGAGCCTTAACAGAATCAATGCAATCCTGCTGTTTTTGTTTGGAAATCTCATTTTTAGTGTTCACGGCCGGATGAGAGGCGCTTCCCGGTAAGCTCATGCCAAGCGCTTCGATTGCCGAGGCCATGGTATTTGCCGTATACATTCCGCCACATGCGCCATTTCCAGGACACGAGCGGCATTCTATTTCGTTAAAATCTTTATCCGATATTTTTCCTGCACTATGTGCGCCAACTGCTTCAAATGTGCTTACAATAGTTAAATCTTTTCCTTTGTAGTGGCCGGGTAGAATAGATCCGCCGTAAAGGGTTATGCCAATTGAGTTATTTCGAGCCAGAGGAATTAGAGAAGCCGGAATTGTTTTATCGCAACCTGAAAGTGTAAGTGCCGCGTCTGATGCGTATGCTTCGTGCATGGTTTCGATGCAATCAGCAATAAGCTCTCTAGAAACTAAAGAATATTTCATTCCTTCCATGCCCATTGTTTCGCCATCCGTTACAACCGGAGTTCCGAAGATGATCGGCTTGCCTCCTACTTTTTCTACCTGTTCTACTATTATTTTGCCCAATGTGTCTATGTGCGCGTTGCATGGGGTAATATTGGTATAAGGGCATGCAACTGTAATAAGAGGTTTTGCAAAGTCTTTGTCGGTAAATCCAACAGCCCGCATCATGGCCCGAGCCGGAGCCCGTTTTATCCAATCACTAGCGCCAGGGGTGCTAGTCAATTCGCTACTTCGGTTCTTCAATTTATCTTTTTGGCAAGAGCAATTTTTACAACCATTACTCATATTAAATATAAAATAGCAAATAGTAAATATATAAAGTAAATATTTTTATATTTTATATGTATATTTAATATTTAATCTTTGATATTTGCTATAGTATTTTCTGTAATCCATCCAAATACGCTTTTGCCGATGCGACGACAATATCGGTATCCGCTCCAAAGCCGTAATAGATGTCTCCTTTATGTGAAAGTTGAATGTGTACTTTTCCCATGTCGTCACTGCCCCTTGTGATTGCCTGAACCAAATATTCTTCTAACGAAACAGTTTTTTTAACAATTTTATTAATAGCGCTAAATGCTGCATCAACAGGGCCATTTCCGGTTGCAGAGGCAGTATATTCTTTTCCTTTAAACATAAGTTTTACCGATGCCATTGGAGTTAGCGGACTGCCGCAAACAACCTCTAAAAGCAGAAGTTTTACCGAATTATTTGATTGCTTTTCTCCCATCAAAAGTCGCAGATCTTCCTGGTTAATCTCTTTTTTCTTATCAGCTAATACCAGGAATTGCTGGTAGACTTGGTTTAATTGTTGCGCAGCTAGTTCATAACCAAGTTTTTCAAGTTTGTGTTTTAGCGCTGCCCTGCCTGATCTTGCGGTAAGTATTATCGAAGAACTGGCAATGCCAACGTCTTGCGGGTTAATAATTTCATAGTTATCGCGTTTTTTTAACACTCCGTCCTGGTGAATGCCCGATGAGTGGGCAAAGGCGTTTCTTCCAACAATTGCCTTGTTTGGTTGCACCGGCATGCGCATGAGTCTTGAGACTAACCTGCTTGCTTCATGGATTTTTTTAGTATTAATGTTTGTGTCAACAGGAATATCTTTGTGCGTTCGTATTGCCATAACAACTTCTTCCAGCGAGGTATTGCCTGCCCGTTCCCCTATGCCGTTTATGGTAACTTCTACTTGTTTAGCTCCGTTTAATACTCCAGATAATGAATTTGCCGTTGCCATGCCTAAGTCGTTATGGCAGTGTACCGAAATAATTGCTTTGTCGATGTTTTTAACATTTTCAAAAAGATATTTTATTTTTGCTCCAAATTCCCACGGTAAACAGTAACCTGTAGTATCCGGAATATTAATAACAGTTGCTCCGGCTTTAATCACTTCTTCAACCATTTGCGCAAGGAAAGCATTATCTGCTCTGCCTGCGTCTTCGGCATAAAATTCAATATCTTCTATAAACTTTTTTGCGTACCTTACAGCATCAACTCCAAGGTCTAAAACTTTTTCCCTGGTTGAGTTAAATTTATATTTAATGTGCATGTCGGAGCTGCCAATACCTGTATGAATTCTTTTTCTTTTGGCAAACTTAAGTGATTCGACTGCAGCATCGATGTCTTCCCTCCGCGCTCTTGTTAGCGCGCAAATAACGGGGTTTTTTACTGCTTTGGAAATTTCAACAACCGACTTAAAATCTCCGGGACTTGAAATTGGAAATCCGGCTTCGATAATATCGACACGAAGATCTTCGAGAAGTTTTGCTACCTCGAGTTTTTCTACGGTATTTAACTGACACCCGGGTACCTGTTCACCATCCCGAAGCGTCGTATCAAAAATAAAAACTCTATTTTTCATTTTTTGGATACTCCGGGACGGAGTTCCCGTACTCTTGCACCCGCTTTCCACATTTCCGAATTTTTAATTTCATCGAGCTCTTTTCTTAACTGCTTTTTGTAGTCGGGTTTGCTGTTTGCTTTAATAACTACTTCTGCCTCGTGGCCGCTTTTTACTTTTTCGTATAATTCCTTAAATACTGGCTCAACAGCTTTTCTAAATTTATGCCGCCAGTCCAAAGCGCCGCGCTGAGCTGTAGTTGAGCAATTTTCGTACATCCAATCCATGCCGTTTTCAGAAATTAAAGGAATTAAACTTTGCGTGGCTTCTTCGACGGTTTCGTTAAACGCTTCCGAAGGTGTATGGCCTTTTTTCCTCAAGATGTTGTATTGCGCTTCCATAATTCCGGCAAGCGCTCCCATTAGTACTCCCCGCTCGCCTGTAAGATCGCTGTACACTTCTTTTTGAAAAGTTGTTTCAAACAGGTAACCTGATCCTACACCAATACCCATTGCTAAAACTTTTTCTTTAGCTTTACCGCTGGCATCCTGAAAAACTGCAAAACTGCTGTTTATCCCCCTTCCTTCAAGAAAAATTTTCCTTACCGTTCTCCCCGATCCTTTTGGCGCTACTAAAATAACGTCAACATCTTTTGGCGGCACAATACCGGTGTGCTTTTTATACGTTATGCCAAAACCATGGGAGAAAAAGAGCGTTTTACCAGAAGTTAAATGGGGTTTTATAGTTGGCCATGCCTGAATTTGCCCTGCGTCGGATAATAGATACGCAATTATAGTACCTCGTTTTGCCGCTTCTTCTATATCAAATAAATTTTTCTCTTCTTTCCATCCGTCTTTTTTTGCTTTTTCAAATGACGGTGAATTTTTTCGCTGCCCAATAATAACATTGAGTCCGTTGTCGCGCAGATTCAAAGCCTGCGCCGGTCCCTGCACGCCGTAGCCAATAATAGCGATTACTTCGTTTTTTAGCACATCCTTTGCCTTTTGCAAAGGGAATTCTTTTCTTGTAACTACTTCTTCGGTTACTCCGCCAAAATTCATTTTAGCCATAATTCTTTTTTTGTCATTCTGAACGCAGTGAAGAATCTCTCCAGACGTTCCTGGGATCCTTCGCATTCGCTCAGGATGACATAATTATAATTTTGTATTAAGGTATGTCACCAATCTTCTCAATCCTTCTCTAAGCACTTCTTCTTCGCATCCAAACGATATTCTAATATGATTTTCTCCACCTAATCCAAAAGGAGAACCAGGAACAACTCCTACTTTTGCTTCCTTAATCATACGGATTGCTAATTCAACATCGTTAACAGATTTTTTTAGCTTTGGAAAGCAATAGTAAGCACCTTGAGGCATAGTATAGCTCAACATATTTGTTTTGGCAAGTTCATCGACTACAATTTTTCTCCTTTTTTCAAAACTTTGTTTGTAATAAGAAACTATGTCCTGTTTTCCCGTTATTGCAGCAAGAGCTGCGTATTGAGAAACAGCAGTTGGGCAAGTAATAATTGAATCATGTACTTTAAAAATTTGGTCAATTAATTTTTTTGTTGCAACTATGTATCCGATTCTCCAGCCTGTCATTGCATAAGATTTAGAAACGCCAAACACAGAAATTACTCTATCTTCTATTCCCTTAAAACTGCCAATACTAATATGTGATCTTCCATCGTAAAGAAAATGTTCATACATTTCATCGGTAATTATAAATAAGTTGTGCTTTTTAGCTATTTTGGCAACTTGCTCAAGTTCATTTTTGCTATAAACTTTGCCTGTGGGATTAGATGGGTTACACAGGAGTATTGCTTTTGTTCTGGTTGTAACGGCCTGCTCAAGGCGGGAGACATCTAAAACCCATTCTTTATTTTGTTCAATTAAAGGAACAAAAATAGGTTTTCCGCCGTGTGTAGAAATAATAATTTGAGTAATATGTGAGGCATAATCGGGTGTAGGGACAATAATTTCGTCCTCAACATTTAATAGTGTCATAAAAACAGCCATTAAAGCTTCTATGCCTCCATGTGTAACTATTACTTCTTCCGGTCTTGCATGAATATTGTTTTCTCTTTTTACTTTCTCTGCGATTGCTTCTCTAAGTTCTGGAATTCCATAGCCCGGTGTATATTTATCGACCAAATTGGAATCAATTGCATTTTTTGCCGCTTGTCTTATATGTTCTGCAGTAAAAAAAGATGGAATTCCTTGGGCAAGCGAAATTACGTCTTTATGCGACCTTGATAAGAGCTCAATCTTTTTGATTATCGAAACATCTATAGACCCGGTTGCTCTGGAAGTATTTTTAATTTCATTAGAAGTAATTTTAGGTTTTTGTCCTTTTCCTTTTTCCAGTGCAATTCTTCCTGATCTTACTAATTCTTTAATACCAAATTTTTCTAAAACTGAGCGCAAAAAATTAATATCCTCTTCAGATCCAGACTTTTGAATAACGACAACGCTATCTTCTCTGTGAATTAAAGGCGCCTGAAATTGATATGCTATACTCTCTATTTTTTTCAGTTGATCCTGATCTTTTACGCTTACTTTTATTAATGCAATTTCTTTAAAAATCAGGCTATCGTCATTATGTGTATAAACATCAGATACTTCAATAATTTTTGCAAGCTGCCTGGTGATTTTTTCTACAACTTTTGGATCTTCTTTTACGACAATTGTAAATCTGGATAAACCTTTGCTTTTAATTTCGGAAACGGTTAAACTTTCGATATTAATTTTTCTTCGTAAGAACAAATTTGCAATACGGTACAAAACACCGGGTTTATTCTCCGAAAAAATTGTAATTGTAGACGGATATAAAATATTCATGTTTTATTCTAAAACAACTTCGTCGCAAGCTGCTCCTACTGGCACCATTGGGAAAACATTTCCTTCTTTTTCTACTACAACTTCTAAAATATATGATTTTTTCGCCTGCAAAAGCCTATCAATTGCGCTGCTTAAGCCTGTTATTTTCTCCACTTTTTCGCCATCTATTCTAAAACCTTTTGCTACCTGGATAAAATCCGGATTTTTAAGATCAACAAAAGAATATCTTTTATCAAAAAACAACTGTTGCCATTGTCTTACCATACCAAGATAGTTGTTATTTAAAATTATTATTTTTATAGAAAGATGCTCTTGAGCAACTGTTGCTAATTCCTGAATGTTCATTTGAAATGAGCCGTCTCCTATTACCGCAATAACTTCTCTTCTTGGTGCAGCAAGTTTTGCTCCAATAGCAGCAGGTAGGGCAAATCCCATGGTTCCAAGCCCGCCGGACGTCATAAAGCTATTGGGTTTTTTAAAGTTGTAATAGTTTGCGGTAATCATTTGATGTTGGCCTACATCTGCAACAATAGCCGATTGTCCTTTGGTTTTATCAGAGAGCATATTAATTACTTGTGCCATCTTAATTTTGTCTTTTTGAGAATTAAGTTCTTTCATAGTGACTTTTTCATATTGTATTTCGTCAAATCTCCTAAACTCTCTTACCCATTCTTCGTGCTTATTCTTTTTTATTAATGGTATAAGTTGCATTAATGCTTTTTTTGCGTCAGCAGATATCGATAAATCAACAAAGATATTTTTGTTTAATTCGGCGTCGTCGATATCAATATGAATAATTTTTGCCTCTTTTGCATAATCGGTAATTCTTCCGACGACTCTATCGTCAAACCTCATGCCAACAGCCAGTATTGCATCAGCTTGATTTGTTAATACGTTTGCTCCGTATTTTCCGTGCATGCCTACCATTCCAACATATAAAGGATGATCGGTTGGAAAAACAGAAATTCCATGAAGCGTCGAAGCAATAGGAATTCCGCTTTTAGCAGCAAGCAAAAATATTTCTTTTTCTGCCTTAGAAATTTGCACGCCATGACCAACAATTATCATTGGTTTTTCTGCACTATTTAAAATTTCTGCTGCTTTCTTAATTTGTTGGCGATTTGCATTTTGGGGAATTTTATAACTTTCTATTTTAACTTTTTTAGGTTTTGAGTAATCAAACAGGTCAACTTGTGCATTTTTAGTTATATCAATTACAACCGGACCAGGTCGGCCGGAACCTGCAATGTAAAATGCTTTTGCGATTACTTCCGGTACTTCGTCTGCTTGGGTAATTTGGTGGTTCCATTTAGAAATCGGCGTTGTAATTCCAATAACGTCCGCTTCCTGGAAAGCGTCTGTGCCAACAAGGTGGGCATATACCTGGCCGGTAATGCAAACAAGCGGGACAGAATCCATTATTGCGTCGGCAATACCGGTTACCAAATTAGTTGCACCAGGTCCGGAAGTAGCTAAACACACGCCCGGTCTGCCACGCATTCTGGCATAACCTTCGGCCGCATGGACGGCTCCCTGTTCATGTCTAACTAAAATATGGCGAATTTTTTCCCTGTAATCGTAAAGTGCATCATAAACAGGCATTATTGCTCCACCCGGATAGCCAAAAATTATATCAACTCCCTGATCAACTAAAGAACGCATTAAGGCTTGTGAACCGGATATTTTCATAATAATTAGCGTCTAGTTAGTTAGCTTCTAGTTTTCTTAACTGAACGCTAAACGTTAATTGCTAGACGCTTATTTTCGTGCACCAGTTTTTATATTTCTTTTCATTGCCTCTTACTATATTAAAGAACAAATCCTGTACTTTTTGTGTTATTGGCCCTCTTTTGCCAGTACCAACGGTTCTATTGTCTATTTTTCCAATCCATGCAACTTGTACGCCTGTTCCGCAGTAAAATGCTTCGTCGCTAATATACAATTCTGTTCTGTCTATTGTTCTTATTTCAACAGGAATATTTAAATCAGAGGTAATTTTTATGATTGTCCGTCTTGTAATTCCTTCTAAGATATCATCAGACTGCGAAGGAGTTATCAGTGTCCCATTTCTTACAATAAATAAATTTTCTGCCGATCCTTCTGCCACATGGCCATCTTCTGTAAGAAGAATTGCTTCGTCAAAACCTCTTTCTGTTGCTTCTTTTCGCGCTAAAGCAGAATTTATGTAAGAACCGGAAATTTTTGCCCTGGATGGAATCGCGTTGTCAGAAACTCTTCTCCACGAAGAAACCATTGAAGACAAACCTTTATTGGTTGGTAAATAGTCGCCAAGCGGCATCATATAAAGGGCAAAATCAAAATCTTTATCTCTTTCTAGATTTGGTGAAAGATTTGTACTTCCGGCATATGCAAAAGGCCTAATATAAGTATCTGTTTTGGGTTTGTTTTTTTTAACAAGGTTTAAAGTTATGTTTACAAGTTCATTCCTATTATATTTAAGATTAACATCAATTATTTTTAATGAGTTTAAAAATCTTTCATAATGATCTGCAATGCGAAAAAGCGATATAAATCCGCCCTCTTTATTATAGTAGCCTCGAATACCGGCAAAAACTCCGGTGCCGTATTGTAAAGCATTTGTCATAATCGGCACATTTGCGCTTTCTGTTTTTACAACCTTGTCTTTAAAAAATGTATAAGGAAAATATTGTTGTTTCATAGTTCGACTTTGCTCAATATTTTAATATAAAAAAATCTCCCTTTTTGGGAGATTTGATGTTCTTATTTTTTTCTGCATCTCTTCTCCGCGTTGTTACTTCTCAACAAGAATGAGAAGGTCAACAACTAAAAGAAGAGAGTTTTTATTCATGTTAATACTATTATA
>JACPAR010000034.1 GCA_016180725.1 Candidatus Levyibacteriota bacterium
TTTGGCATCACGCCGGTTGAGGCAATGGCGTGCGGAACACCTGTAGTTGCATTTAGAGGAGGAGGTTATGTAGAATCAGTTATCGAGGGGAAAACAGGTGTATTCTTTAACGAGCCAACAGTAGACTCGTTAATATCAGCAATCAAACAATTGAACAATCTAACAATCGATCCTATTGCCTGCATTAAGCAAGCCCAAAAGTTTTCTAAAGAAAGATTTAAGAAAGAGATCAAAAATTTTGTTTTATCAAAGCTTAAAAGTTAATTTAAAACTATGCCGGAGTTACCAGAAGTAGAAACGATCCGCTTGGGACTGCAAAAGTACCTCGTTGGCCACACGATTTTAGATGTAGACATTAGAATGGCTAAAATCTTTCAGGGCGAGAAAAAAAACGTTATTGGCGCAAAAATTACAGATATAAAAAGAATAGGCAAGGTACTTATTGTTGAGCTTAATAATGAATTCTTAATAGCAATTCACTTAAAGCTTACAGGACAGCTTATCTATCGCGGAGAACGAGTATCACGAGTACCACGGGTATCACGGGTAAAGATAGGAGGAGAGCTTCCCAATAAATTCACGCATGTTATTTTTCATCTCGATAGAAATTCAGTGCTTTACTATAATGACATGCGCAAATTTGGCTGGATCAGGATAGTTGAAAATTCAAAGTTAAAAATGCAAAGTTTTTTTAAGGATTTAGGCCCCGAACCTTTCAAAGATCTCACATTTTCTAAATTTATTAAGATTGTTCAATCATCAAAAACTCCAATAAAACTCGTACTTATGGACCAGAAAAAGATAGGCGGGATTGGGAATATTTATGCAAACGAGGCTTTGTTTGATGCCGGAATTGATCCAAGAAGACCTGCAAAGCAGATTTCAGAAGAAGAGGCAAAAAAATTATATAGCTCAATTCTAAAAGTTCTTAAAAACGGAATTAAATATGGCGGTTCATCGGACGTTAATTTTGTTAACGCATTAGGAGAAGATGGAAGTTATCAGGAGCATTTTTTAGTTTACGGCAGAAAAGGGGAAAAGTGCAGGCGTTGCGGTTTAGTCATCAAAAAAATAAAACTCGGAGGCCGCGGCACGTACTTTTGCCCCGCCTGCCAGCGCTAAGCGTAGGCCTTGCGGGCAGGCCCAGGTGTCAGTATTAGAATTCTTGAAGTGAGAGGTGGGATTTCTTTGACGTTGATTTATTTGATATTTTGATTATTTGAAGTTTTGCCAGTTATTTTTAAGATTAGTTAATTTCTTTCCTAGTCTATTGTATCTTTCGATTAGTTCTTCCGCGTATCCTGTCTTTTTGATATAGCCTTTGTGTTTTGATAAAAGTAGATGATTCATCATTTCATTTGCTTCCCCAACGCACTCTCGAAGGTATTTCTGGAAATCCTTGAGTGATTCACGCCTCGCATATCCTTCTGCAATGAGTGCAGGAATACCTCTTGAAGATCGCTTCATTTGATCAACTAGAAGAAACTTTTCTGAAGCAGGATAACTTTTTAATAATTCTTCAGCCTCCAGTGATAATTGGAATGATTCTTTATAAACATCAAGGTTAAGAAAGCTCCTGATCATTATTTATATGATATCAAATTTCAAAAAATCAAATATTCAAATTCAAGAGCTTCTCACTTCTCATTTCAAGACATCTAAATAATACTTTAGGCACATCCCTGTCAAGGCGTGGCCTTTTTAGTTCACTATATTGAAAATTGCACTTGACAATCATATTACAAAAGTAATACAATTGTAATGTTATGAGTAGAACAATTTTACAGGTTCCAATGAGTCCAACGCTTAGGAAAGAAGCAGAAAAGCAGGCCTTGGCACAGGGTTTTTCATCTTTGCAGGAAGCTGTTCGGGTGTTTTTGCAAAAGCTAGCAAAAGGCGCGCTTGGCATTACTTTCGAAGAGGAAAAAGCGGTTCAGTTATCACCCAAAGCAATTAAGAGATATGACAAGATTATAGATGATATAGATTCTGGTAAGGCGAAACTAAAGACTTTTGAGAATGTTTCTGACCTTATGAAATATCTCAATAAATGAGAATTACTTTACATCCGAATTTTGAGAAGTCATACAAAGCTCGTATAGCAAAGAGTACAAAGCTTATTTTGCAAGTTGAAGAAAGAATTAAACGCTTCCAGAAAAATCCTACGGATTCCGTTCTAAGAAATCACGCATTAAAAGGAAATAAAAAAGGGGTTTATTCTTTTTCGGTAACTGGAGGTATACGCATTCTCTATATACCTGTTTCTAAGGATCAGGTTATATTGATTGATATCGGAACCCATAATCAGGTCTACTAAAGGTTGCGGAAGCCGCGGCACGTACTTTTGCGACACCCGGTGTTTAAGTTATTTCACTTCTGGGGGAGTTAGTTATTTAAGATTAATTGGATTTACCTTCGTTTGAGCTTTGTTCTGAATCGTTGCTTCCACTGCTTCCGTTATCACTTCCGCCGCCGCTTCCTTTATTGCTGTCTTTATTAGTTTCGTCAACTTTATTTTCAGCAGGCTTTATCTCTTCCTGCTTTTGTTCTTCTGATTCTTTCTCTTTTGAATCACCGCCGCCGTTTCTTCCTTTTCTTGAAGCTTCAATTGCTTCCCGTACGTTTTTTCCAGAAGAAGAATTCTTTTCTACCTGTTTAAATTGCTGTTCGTTTTCTTGTAATTGTTGATTAAACTCTTTTTGTTTGCCGGATTTTTTAACTTCCCGCTTTGTTTTGCTCACTTCTTCCCGGTAGTTTTTTACAGTTTCTTTCAAAATTTGCGGGTCTTTTTTGTTTTCGATTGCATTGATTATTTCTTCTGCTCTATTCTTTAATTTTGTTTGAATATTGCCTGATACTGCCACAGTTAAATTTTCGGATAATTGCTTAACAGAGTAGAGCAGGTCTCCTGGTAAAGATTTTTGAGAGGCCTGCACAACTCCAAAAGATAAACCTAAAAAGCAAAGCACAATAATAGTTACCAACAGAAATCTTTGGTAATGCCAAAAAGACTGAGTTTTTTCTTCCTGCGGTTCAAGCATTGTTTTTAACTCTGTCCAACCACTTTTAGCTAGCCTAGAAGAAGGTTCAATCCTTTGATAAAATTTGCGCATTTTTGCTAAACGCTTTTCTGGATTTTTAATAGTCATAAATTAGTCCTCAAGAAATATTTTTAATTTTTTTAATATTCTATAAATCATTACCCTTACTGCTCCTTCTTGCTTGCTAATTATGCGGGCAATTTCCGCGTAATCCAGTTCTTCAAAATATCGCATAATAATAACATTTTTTTCTATTTCCTCAAGCCTTTTTATTGCCTGCCATACAGAACTTGCTGTTTCGTCTTTGGCAAATAATTCTTCGGGATTTGCCCAGGTACTTTCTGAAATATGCTCTCCCAGCTCTTTTCCAAGCACTTCCTTTTTTCGGCGATAATAATCGATAATTGCATTTCTTGCAATAGCAAAAAGATATGCCTGCAATGTTCCGCCGGAAGGAGAAAAGGTTGCAAGTGATCGCCATGCCTTAAGAAACGTTGTCTGTGTAAGGTCTTCTGCCACTTCTTTACTATGTACCGAAAAGTAAATATATCGGTAAATCTTTTTAAGAAAGTGTTTGTAAATATGGCCAAACGCATCCTTGTCTCCTTTCTGGGCTTTCTTAATCCAGTTTAATATCTCCGGTAAATCCATTATAGCCCGTATTGTACTACATATATAGTACGCTTGAAAAAGCAATTTGTAACAAATTGGTTTGATCTTCGTTATATGATTATATGAAAAAGACAGCAAGCATAATTTCGATCCTCACACTTCTAATATTAACTTCAGTTTCTCCCGCGTTAGGAAAAGACGGAGGAAGTAATTCCGGCAGAGATAACCACGGTAAATCAGGTTCCGAAGTAAAATCAGAGAATAAAGGTAAAAATGAAGTAAAAATAGAAAATAAAGTCGAAAACGAAGTTGAGGATGAGGAAGTTGAAGATGAAGCAGAGGAAGTTCAAGAGCAGGCAAGAGTAAGGATTGAAGCTGATAGATTTGAAGTCAGAGGTACGATTACCTCTATTTCCGATAGTACCATAGCTGTTGCTGATCAAACAATAAATATTGATCCTACTCAAGTTGATGAATTTAAGCAAAGGGGGCTGTTAAACGTAGGTGATTTTGCCAAAGTTGAGGGTATAATTGTAAACGGAACAAAATTTGCCAGAGAAATAAAGGTTATTGGAGAAGGTCAGGGCAGAGTTCAGTTTGAATTAAGAAATGAAAACATACCAGCACCATCGGGAGCAAATGTTCAGACTAAAATAAAAGTACAGGGATCAACGGCAACGGTGACAGCTTTTCTCGAGCAGATTTTAGGCTTCTTTAAGAATGTCCTGGCTACAATATAGGCCTGCGTAACCAAGTTCCTTGTTGCTTTTTTGGCGTATTTTCTGTAACATTAAGTTCTAGTACAAGGTCAGTTATCAATTTTATTAGACGGTAGACAATAGAAGATAGAAAATACTACCTTCTAATCTCCACATCTATAGTCTAATTAAAAAGAACAGATAATAGATTAAGTACTAGTTTTTTTGTATATATGGGGAGTAATTATCAAGACAGAATTGTTATTTCGGTTGGGGGATCCCTTGTTGTCCCAAACGGAGGGATTGATACTCACTTCCTTAAGAATCTAAATAATTTTATTCGAGAACAACTGGCGCAAAACGAAAACAGCCAGTTTTTTTTAGTTGTAGGCGGAGGAGCGATTGCCCGCCATTACCGTGATGCAGGCCGTGAGGTAATAGGACACGAATTAACACGCGATGACTTGGATTGGCTTGGCATTCATGCTACGAAACTTAATGCCCACTTGGTTAGAACCATTTTCCGCGACATTGCCCACCCTTATATTATTAAGCACTACGAAATCATTAGAAAAGTAACAGAGCCGGTTGTTGTTGCTTCGGGTTGGAAACCGGGTTGGTCAACAGATTACGACGCAGTTTTACTATGCGAAGATTATGGCGTTAAAACAATTATCAATTTAAGTAATATCGACAAGGTTTACGATAAAGATCCGAAAAAGTTTAGCGATGCCAAATCTTACGACAAAATCTCCTGGGAAGATTTTAGAAAAATTGTTGGAGACGAGTGGATACCGGGGATTAATGCGCCTTTTGATCCGGTGGCAGCTAAAAAAGCTCAGGAGCTTGGGACAAAAGTGGTTGTTTTAAATGGCAACAACTTTGATAATCTTGAGAAGTACTTTAAGGGTGAGCAGTTTGTGGGAACGGTCATTGAATCCTAATGCATACGAATAATATTACTCCGAATTAATCCGAATACTTGTCCTGAGTTTAGTCGAAGGATTCGGATAGATTCGTACTATTTGTCATTCGGATACATTAGTATGATATGTTTCTAAAAAGCCTCGATCTTCAAAACTTCAGAAGCTATTCTAAGGCTACTTTCGACTTTTCTGAAAATACCACAATTATCGTTGGCCCTAATACTGCCGGAAAAACAAATCTAATCGAAGCAATATTCCTTTTATCCCGGGGGAAAAGTTTTCGGGCAGAAAAAGATATACAGATGATTGCGTTTGGGCAGGATTTGGCGCGAGTAAAGGGAAAACTTGCCAACGAGGAAAAGGTGGAGCTTGAGGCTGTGCTTACCACAGGTAGGATAGGCGGAGTAGAGGCGCCGTTAAAAAGATTTTTAGTCAATGGTGTTGCAAAACGCAGAGTAGATTTTATTACGCACTTGCCAACCGTGCTTTTTTCTCCGGTAGATTTGGAAATTATCGTTGATTCGCCAAGTACGCGCAGAAACTTTTTAGACGATGTTTTAGAGCAGATTGACCATCAATATAGATTAGCGCTTGTAACGTACGGTAAAGCCTTAAGACAAAGAAACGCGCTTTTGGAGGTTGCCAGGGAGTCGGGCGTGCGCCGTGAGGGGCAGTTTGAGTACTGGGACAAAATATTAATCGAAAACGGAAACCTTCTAACTCTAAAACGGGAAGAATTCATTGTGTTTATAAACCGTGCAAAAAAAGAGGTGTTTGATTTTACTGTGCTTTATGACAAAAGTACAATCTCAAAAGAACGCCTACTTCAATACAAGGATGCAGAGGTGGGAGCTGCCGCAACTCTTGTTGGTCCGCATAGAGACGATTTGAGTATACGAATAAATCCAAGTTCTTCAAATGAATCTGAATCGGTAGATGTTAAGCTTTTTGGTTCGAGAGGGCAGCAGCGGTTAGTTGTTTTACAGCTAAAACTTATTGCGCTTTCTTTTATAGAATCAAGGCTTGGGGTGAGGCCAGTTTTGCTTTTGGATGATATTTTTTCTGAGCTTGACGAAGATCACATCCGCATTATCTACGATATTTTGCATAAGCAGCAAACAATTCTTACAACAACTCACGAAGAATTTATCGACAAGCGAAGAATCAGGGATGCGAGTGTGGTAAAATTATAATCAGTTTAAAGTTAAAAGTTCAAACCTTCGTCCCGAGCTCAGGTCGAGGGAGTGCAAAGTTAAATATGAATAGTTTTAATACAAATGATCTAAAACAACTCTACAAACCCGGCAATGGGTCGCATAAAGGGCAAAATGGGAAGCTTATGATTATTGGGGGGTCAAAGCTTTTTCATGGAGCGTCTTTATGGGCTTTACAGGTTGCCAGCAGAATTGTTGACATGGTGTTTTATTCCTCGGTGCCAGAGAACAATCAGATCGTGCAAAAGCTTAAGGAAGAATTCAGAAACGGCATTATTGTTCCCCGCGATAAGCTCCATCATTACATAGAAGAAGCAGATTGTATTCTTATTGGTCCGGGGCTTCCCCGTCTTGAAGGTATGGAGTCTGGGGATGATGATACAAAAAAGCTTACAGAAAGGTTGCTCAAAGAATATTCACATAAAAAGTGGGTGATTGACGGGGGTAGTTTACAGGTTATAGAGCCAGGAATTATTCCTCAAAACGCAATTCTGACACCGCATCATCAGGAGCTTGAGACGTTAAAGTTCAAAGTTCAAAGTTCTCGCCTCGCGGCGAAGCGGGCAAAGTTCAAAGTTGCAATTCAAAATTTAAAATTGGAAGAACAAATGGAATTATTCAGTAAAGAGTTTCATTGTATTGTTCTTTTAAAAGGGCAGGCTGATATTATCTGCTCACCAGTAGAGTGTGTTCAGGTTAAGGGGGGGAATCCGGGAATGACCAAGGGAGGAACAGGAGATGTTTTGGCAGGATTAGTGGCAGCGCTTGCATGCAAAAACAATCCTTTTTTGGCAGCAAAAGCTGGAAGTTATATTAATAAAAAAGCAGGAGACTCATTGTATGAAAAAGTTGGCCCGTACTTCAACGCCTCCGATCTTGCAGACGAGATACCGAAGGTAATGAAAGAGTTAATTATTGGTTAATGAAATTTGTTTTTACCAAACATCTAACAAGAGACAAATTGCCGGTGCTTAAGGAATTTGGTTGGAAAGTTACCAAGGTAAAAATAAAAGAGATCATAAAAAATTCTCAATGGCATGGTATTACAAGATATGGCGAAAAGACTGCCATGGGTTTAGTTGATAGTAAGCATATTCTGCGTGTGATTTACAGAAAGGAAAATGATATAATTACAGTAATTACGGTTCATATAGCAAGGAGGGGTAAATATGGAAGTACGTTATGATGCCGATGAAGATATTTTAATGATTATTCTTGACTATAAAAAGGGTCAGAGAATAGATGATACACACGAAATGGATTATGGCTATGTTAGTGTAGATCAGAAGGGTAATCCGTTAGCCATAGAGATTTTCCGGGCAAAGAAATTTTTTGAGAAGGAGAGTAGAGTTTTGCCTAGAGAGATCAAGCAGAAATTCTTCGCAAGTTCGTAAGGTATTGTCAGTATAAGCCTTTTTGCCACATCTAATAACCCTTGTAAAAGCCTCATCGTATAAATATACTCAGTAAAGTAAATTCTTACAGTATTAACTAAGTTATATGCGTATTGAACAAGCTATACAAAGGCAAGGATTGATAGCGCGTGAAGCATATCAATACTTGAAAAGAGATTTTGGAAAATATGCAACAGGTGCTATTGGTATGTGGGTAATATTTGGTGCAGATTTTAAAAATGGCGATGCACAACGCTGTATGTATTACTTTTTTCGAAATCTTGACGATGTTTTGGATGGAGATAGAACGGTTAATGAAGATCCATTTGCCTATGCAAGTAATGTTAGGACTGCCTTAGCAAGTAGGAATTTTGATAACACGAGATACCCCATTCTTAGTCTGGCTCAACGAGCGTTAGAGCACTGCGATATGGTTAAAAGACCAGATGACGATCCGTTGGACGAGATGCTGCAGCTTATTGATTCAATGGTTTATGATCGTTATAGAATGCAAGGTAGAGTAATCTTGTCAAAACAAGACCTAGCGGAACAGCATCAAAGACAGTTTTATCCGATTATAAATCTTCAGCTAATATCATTAGGATCAAGAATACGCGTTAGATATATTCCTGATTTTCCAATTGTACAGGGAAGAGTTTATGGCTTAAGAGATATGGAAAGTGATTGGAATAAAGGATTAATAAATATACCGGCAGAGGTGCTCGAAGCAGCGGGTTTGGATGTAAATGCCAATTTTGAAACGGTACAAGCTTCCCCAGTAGTTCAGCAGTGGATTCTGGATGAATGTATAGATTGCGGAAGTGCTTTGGAAATTGAAAACCAGAGAATACATGACTCTTTAGCAAATTCCGACGGAACACCAAGAGAAAGAATTGCATTGTTAATTTTTGAAAATTTAGTTGATGGTGTTGTGAAGTATATTTCTAGTACTTTAGCTGCAGATACAAAAGTAGAATCAGCTAGTTTGCTACCGTTTATTGCAGCACAAGAAGCTTTAAGGTTAAATATGCAATACGCTAAAGCTCTCCAGATTAAGCCTACAGAGATGTTTAGGTATTTAAAGAAATCAGCAAGTCTAGCTGCATGCTATGCTGGGTTTGCACAAAGCTCTTCCCGTGCAGAGGCAATAGGTGCAGGAAAAGCGGCGTTTCTTTCATGCGCGTACGATGTAGCGTCAGATTGGAAAAAACCTATGTCTGTAAAAAATGCTTCTACTCAAATTCTTCGGATACAAGTATCAAGTGAGTTAGCTGATATGGCTCTTGGTCTTTTAGAACGTGATTTAAAAGGGGAGCTTAGGTATGATGGTTTAGAAAGAGGAATTGTGGCATTAAATTTTGTTTTGGAAATGATGGGTTTGAGAAAGTTATTTGAAGAAAGAACAGATGTTGATCGGCTTGGAATACAATTGCAAATTGTTGATGATGTTTTAGACTTTGAAAGCGATGGAAAGAATAGCGATCAAAATTGTCTTACATCTTTGCCAAATCGTTCTTTTTATCTTACAAGTTTAATTGCGTATTTTGACGAAGAGAGTATTCATAGACTTTTCCCGCATGCTGGCGTTCTTGGTTTTGCCATTAGAAGGGCGAGAAAAAAAGCCATAAATATACTTACTTTTGGAGATTTTTGATGCTGATATTAAGATCCAGAGAGTTAGTTTTATAAGTGTTATTGCCTGTGTATTCAACGCCTTCGCCTGTAATATCAATTGTTTCGTTTACTTCCGATGCCCTGCTTCTAAAGACTTGAGTTTTTTGGGCAATAAGCAAGGTGGCAATAAGCCCTACGCCTAAAATAGCCAGAATTATAATTGATTGTTTATCAAATTTTATATTTTTCATAGTTTTAAGGCGTTACACACATTGCATCATCTGCTCCGTAGTCATAGTTATAAAACTCTTCACATTGTTGTTCTATGTCTGCACAATCCTGAAAGACATTTTCTTCTCCTGTTGGTGTTTTCTCTATAATAACACTTTCATTACAATACCAGGAATACTTATCATTTGTTTGGGGAGTAGTTGGTTCAGTTTCTTGGTTACACTCTTCTTCACAGTCAGGGTTAATCTCAGGGTTGTAATGGCAACCTTCTCCTTCGTTTGATCCTTTACACTTACGAGTTCCTCCATTTGGACAATTTCTTGGATATTCTTCATAAATACATAAAATTGGTTGTGGTTCTTCTGTTGGGGTAGGTTCTTCATCAATTGAAACAGGAGATTCTTCTGGTTGCTGTGGTTCTTGTTCACAGGCGTTATTGTATTGAGCGGGTTCTGCTTTTGGTTCGTACTGAATTACAAGCGGTTCTTCTTCTGTGGTATTGTCCGAGTAGTATTTTTTAACAAGGAATTTATATTCATGGTTTTCGCTGGGGGATCCGCCAAGATGAAGAGGCAAAACGCCGGAAATGGGAATTGGAATTTCTTCCCCTGTTTCTATATCAAAAAGTGTAGCAGCTGTTAACTGTGGTATCGGGGTTGGCGCTACTTCTTCTGTTAGTTGTTCTTCTTGCGTTGGTACTGCATTTTCCGGAGTTGGTGTTGCCTGGGTTTCCTGTTGGGAATCTTGCTCTTCCCTTGTTGAAAAATCAAAGGTTGCTTCCTTGCCGCTATCCAGTTTAAAGCTTATGTGGTAAGAGCCGGCAGGGCTTGGAATGTTGACTGAATAAGTACATTCACCGATTTTATCTTGGCAGGAAAGGTTTGTGTCGTTTGCTTCTGGTTGAATCTGAAATGTTCTTTCGTTGTTGGTTATTGTAAATACAGGGCTTGACACAATCTCTGATGTATAAGCAGTAACAGTTACATTGTCGTAAGGACCCGGGTTTTCCGGTTGGATATGTAACTCATTATTAGATTCTTGTTCTGGTGTTATAGAGGGTGTTGTTTGGTTGCCTGTTGAAACCTGAACAACTGCATCAGCACTGCAGGATCCTTCATATTCCAGTGAGTCGTTTTGGGGTAAGCACGCGTTGCCTGCCAAGTGGTCGTTAGGACTAAATCCATCAAGCTCAATAGTGCTGTCTTGGCAATTGGGAAAAACGCCTTTAAATGTTTTTCCTGACTCTAAATCTTGAATATTAACATTTACGTTTTCATCAATTGCTGAATTATTATTTGGATCGTTAGATGGTACGGTGCAGGGGGAAATAGTTATAATAACTTTATTTTCCGTTGCCTGTGCCAGAAGCATTGGTTTAAGCACGGTTGTTGATATGCCGGCAACTGCCTTTTGCGGCCCGGCGCCAGAACGTGATTGTTTATTTGTAGGTTGTGGTTTTATAGTAAAGGTAGTAATGGTTGATTTTTGCGGTATTTCCGCAACAACAAGTTTTACTGTGTCAGAAGCGTTAAGAAAAACGGTTTTATTGTTTTCTTCATACTTTGCTTCAAAAAAGTAAGTACCGGGGCCTTTAAGCAAAGCTTTATAAGATTGGCAATTTGCAGATGCTTTATCTCCGTGCAAATCAATTGGAATATTTTCTTCTTTGTTGCCAGCTACTTTCCAGAATTTTAGAGAAATGGTAGTTGGAATGCAGGCATCCGGGGAGTTGCCTTTAACAAAAAAGCGTGCGCCAAGATTAACATATGTAGCGTTTGCATACACTTGCGCGTCGTGGTTGCCGTTAATATGAGCAAGCATTTCTGTTGGCACGGTTGATTTATTGGAAAGTGTTATTGTAGTTTCTCTGCTCGCAGCAATAAGTCCTGTTTGGTCGTCGCCGTCAAACTGTGCAAGTATTTTATATTTATTGGGTTCTTTAGGAAGCTTGTAGCGTATTGTTTGGCAAGCGAGCGCGGTACCGACTTTAGTGCCATTTAGAAAAAAGGTAATGCCTTTTGCAGTTGGAATACAACCGTTATTTGGATCATTAGGGTTATCAGAGTCGGTGAGTAATCTAGCTGCAATATTTACTTCTTCTTGGGGAGAAAAAACAAATTTATCTTCGTC
>JACPAR010000001.1 GCA_016180725.1 Candidatus Levyibacteriota bacterium
AAGTTTTCCTTCGTTTAATTGAACCGATTTAACAATTCCCTTTTCAAAAAGAGCATTAATAATCCTAAAAACAGTAACTTTATCTACTTTAATTTTGTTTTTTTTGAGGTATTGAGTAAGCTCTGCCACGTCAAGCGGCATTGATGATTCTTCGAGTGCAGCAAGAACACCAAGTCTTGCAGGGGTAACTTTTAAATCTGCCTTATGTAACTCTTTTTCGCAATTATGTTTTTGCATATTAGCCATAAATGTTATTTAGTTGCATTTAGTATAATGCAACTCACTTGCATTTGTCAAGGATGAAAAGTACAAAAAAAGAAAATTTAAGCCCAAATTTGTTATTCTAAATATATGGATATGCTGCCTGTACTAACAGCAATTCGCCTGCTTATTCCCTTTTCTATATTCAAATGGCCGCTTATCGGCATATTGTCTTCTATTTCTGCTGATTTGCATGACTGGCAGTTTTTCCCTTTTCAAAAAGCAGAAGATTATATATTTTACCAATACTGGGATAAGAGCTTAGATTTCTATTATTTATTCTTTATGGCAATTGTTGTACTAATGTGGAAAGATAAAATTGCAAAACAGATCGCAATTTCTCTTTTTACATTGCGGACAATCGGCGTATTTTTATTTTTTATAACCGGTTTAAGAAAGTTTTTATTTTTCAATCCGCTCCATTTTTTGTCCTGATTTATTATATCAACAAAGCAAGAGCTTCAAAGAAATAATTGTAGATAAATCCCTAAAATTATAAAGACAAAATAAACCACCCGCAGGCAAAAATTAACCAAAATAAAAATACGCTATTTTTAGCCCGTCGTAGCAATTTCTTTCATGCCCGTTCCCAATTCACATAAAAAACCAAAGAAAACTTAAGAATTAAAAGTTAAAAGATGAAACTGTAAAGGTAGCGAGGTTGTTGCACCCGAAAGGTGAAAACTTCTCAAGTTTTTCTAAAACCCAAGCTTTTCTTTGACTAAAATAAGCTTAATTCTTCCGGGCTGAAATTCTTTGTTAATGATTAAAATTTTATTTACAGAACTCCCCGGCACTCCATACGCTTTTCTTGCACGCTCGCTTTCTAAAGGTAAAACGTGTTCGTATATACGCTTAATTCCATCTTGAACATTTTTTACAATTTTTTGTCCGCCAACTACCCACAAAACACCAGTTGATCCATAAGAATATGCAGGCAACTGACTTCCGGTTGCAGAAGCTACTAAAATTTGCCCCTCCTCGGTAACAGCGTGAACACTGCCTATGGCATATGCAGGAGAAGAACCCAAACGTTTCATTTCCTGTCCTTGAGTTTTTGCATCCATTGAGTAAAGTTTATCTCTTACTGGTTTGTATTTTCCGTCTTTTTTGTTTATTTCCTCCGACAACCCAATCGTATCCAAAGTCACAGAAGTCATGGTTAATATTTCGCTACTCTGAGGTATAAGCTCTAAAGCTTTTTCTTTGGCTTTTACACCGTTTTCAACAATAAAAGTTTCTATACCATTAGCACTTAAAGCTTGTGCTGTTTTTTTTATTATTTGATCGTTTGCTAAATTATCCCATTGACTCATACATATATTATTACAAGGTAACTTCCTTTTGTAAAGTAGTTACAAAAAAAGTATACGCAGAAATTCCCCTGCACGTAGAATACAAATTAACCACAAAAGGAGAATCTTTAAAAGAAATTTTTGAAAAAATGAAAGAATGGGACGAAAAATCAAGCTAGCTTTTATTCCATTTCGCCTGTTTTCATCTGCTCCCTAAGCGTGTTTTCCATGTTTGGGTCCGCGGGCATTTCGGGATGAACCTCTTTCATATGTTCTCCCCCATCTGTCATTAATTTATTTATCGCCTCATCCTTATTCTGTGCCTCTACAGTTAAAACATGTCCACAAGCAGGGCATTTAAAGCTATATTTTTGCATTTTTTTAAATCACCTCCTCCTTTTATAAAAAATTTATAACTCTAAATTTAAACTATAAAACCTTTAAAATCATTAAATTCAGGTAAGAATTGTGTATAAGATAAATTAAGCACATTCGAGGCTCAACCCCAGGGGCTTCGGCCGTGAGTCCTCGACTCTGAGACTCGGACTCGAAGAGTCCTCGACTCTGAGACTCGGACTCGAAGAGCTCAGCCGAATCGGTTGAACCTCACCTAAACCTTTGGGTTATTGTGTTGGTTGCTGTTCTTTTGCGCGCTGAATTGTCTCAGCTAATTCTGGATAATCCACATTCTGCCAATGCTCACCAGAACTTCCTTCTATTCTAATAACAAGATAGCATGGCATACTTGTTGGCATGCTTCGGGTATTCCACTCAGATTTATCATCATTTGAAGAAACAGCATGTTGCCACAACTCTACACCTCCAAGACCTGTTCCGTATACACCATTAGGATAATCAATTGCCACAATTCCTTCCGCTACAGGTCTTGTATTTAAACCGTCATATCCACATTCCTGAGCCACCCTTTCTAATTGATCTCTTCCGCCTGGCGTAACATACACTGTCATTCCGGGTCCCATGCTAGAATCTGCATTACCTCGTCTAACAGCAAGCCACCTTTGGTGTTCAGCAGCTGGATCAGATTGGGTACGTGGCGCTTCCTGTCTTGACATAATCTCTAAAGCAATTATAAGCTTTATTTATTTTTTGTCAATAAGAACCTAAGGTTAAAGCTAAGGTTTTTGATAATTTACTATTATGGCGCAGGCTTGGGTTTTCCGGTTTATTACACGACTATGTAAATTACTTTATCTGGGAAATTATATCATAAAGCATTATCTCCTTCATTTTACAAAACTATAACAGTCTATCCGAAAATAATCAGATTTATTTAAAGGGTTTTGAGGAATTTCTCTGGTTATTTTCCTCACCGGGAGGAGGAAATTTAGAGCATTCTTGCTGATTTTCTGGCTTTGAACAATAAGCTTGACATTCTGCTTTTGATTTACATCCGCCTGGACCAGACCTTGGTTCCTGATCTTCACTCTGCAAATTATCTGTTGGAGCTCCTTTTTTATCGGGAGGGGCAAATTTTGAACACGTTTCTCTATTCTCTGATTTTGAACAAAATGACTCACACTCAGCCTGGGACTTGCATCCTCCAGGGCCGCCTTGCCTCAAATCAGGCCTAGCTTGTGACCCTAGCTTTCCACCAATTATATTACCTACCAGAGGAAGACGACTAAGTAAATTTTTAAACGAATCAAAAATGTTAGCGAAGAAGTTCCCTCCTTTGTTGGGTTCTCCACTTTTTTCATCATTTTCCTTGGACCCTTCACCTAAATCACTAAAAGCATCTTTTTTGTAATTATCAAATCCTCGATCCTCTTCTTCTTTGCCTATTTTCTTTTCATATGTTTGAGCAACATTTACCAATGTCTTCTGCGACTCCTTAGAGCACCCTCCCCCGGAGGGCCTTCCGGACTGAGTTTGACCCATCTGTGCAATGTTTCGGTGGGACTTAGTAAACTCATCACAATTAGTCGCGCTGGTGTTATAAAGGGAAACTCTTTTCAGTTTTTGCAAGGAATCAAGACATGCCAAATCACCGGTTATATCCCGGTTGCCAACCTCATCTGCTATTCCCAGCTCTTCAAGATTAGTTAATTTACTTAGCGAACAAATATTACCTTTGATCTTAGTGCCATTAATATAAAGTGCTTTTAGATTTGGCATATTGGCAAATACTGAAAGGTCTCCCCAAATTGCGGTATGAGTCATGGCAAAGGTTTCTAACTTAGTCAGATTTTTCAAGCAGGCAATGTCCCCGGTTATCTTTGGATCAAAGGCAAACTTTAAGCTTCTTAAGTTTCTTGCTCCGGAGAGAGAACAGATATGACCGTAAACTTCCGGATTGGAAAATAAAGTAAACACTTCAAGGTTTGTTAAATTTTTCAAGTTAGCGATATCCCCCTTAACGGTCCTGTCTGTTGCATCTAAATACTGCAAGCAGGTTAAATTTTTAAGTTGCGATACATCTTTAAACAAGTCAATATTCGTAAGTTGCTGAAAAGTCTCAGTGGGATATAATACTTGAAAGACTTTGTTAGTAGAAGTTGTTAAGTCCCCGTATGAACAAGAAGAAATTGCATAATTTCCCAAAACATTTTGATTATCCAAAGAAAGAGAAGATTGTTTTGTAGTATTGATGCTTACTAAACTAACTAATATTATCGAAATTACTCCAGCAACTACAACTAAAATATAAAAGCTAGCTTTTTTAGAGATATGCTTAGATCTTTCAGATAGCTTTTTTTTAGACATCAACAAAACTATTTCATATCTTGAATGAGAAATCAAGAGTCGCTTACTCTTCAGAACCGAATTCTTTTTATTTAAAAGTTATTTAAAAGGCCTGGCCTTTAAGGCATGTCTCTAGATGAGACAAAATAAGCTAAATCGCAGGCAAAAACTAACTTATCAAAGCAGCGTTTTGGAAAAGTGTACTATACATAAGCGCATCTTCGGCAATACGATTGGTATCTTTCTCTTTTTTTAACGAATCAATTTTTTGCAATAGATTTTTAACATACGGCTTAACTGTTGTTGTATCTACATCACTTTTTCTTTTTATTGCCTCATCAAGAAAACGGCTAGCCGTTTTTATTGATCCGCGGTGGTATCCTAAAGCAACACGCTTAAGATCCATTGCAATAGAAGAAAGGGCTATTTGATTTTTACTCATAGATTATTGAAAAAAAATATTTTGTTAAATCTTCAAACTCTTTTCTTATTTCTGGATCCAAGACTTCGTTACTTGTATTATTATCCGATGGTCTAATATTAATAAATGAGTTATAGTCGATAACTTTTGTTTCTATGTCTATTCCACCGCCCCAGAGATTTGATTGCTTCGAGCCTTGATCCAGTAATATTTTTTCTGATTCAAAATGACGGTTTGCCCCAGCCGAACAAACTTTATTTTGCACATCAATAACTGTTTTTATATATGTATCAAATTCCTCACGGAGTTTTTCTACTTCCTCTTTTGTAAACGGTTTTTTTTTGGTAACAATCACTTCTTTATTATACCACCAGTGAGGAATACTAATTTAAAAATATAATCATTAAATTAAGAATTGAAGCAAAGCTTACCCAGATAAAATAAGGCAGTAAAAGATAAAAAGCCGATCTTGATATTGGATAAAAAGATTTCATTGTTAAAAAAATTGCCACCCACAATGCAATAATATCTACAAAAGCTAATGCAGGATTTTTAAAACCAAAAAATAATATTGACCACAAAACATTAAATCCTAATTGAATAAAAAATAATTTAACCGCTTGTTTTTTCTTACTTTGAACTTTTAATTTTGAACTTTGAACTAAATATAACGAGATTCCCATTAAAATATAAAGCGTGGTCCAAACCGGGCCAAAAATCCAATTTGGCGGAGAAAAGAAAGGCTTATTAAGCGTTGAATACCATGTTGGAATTGCAGAAAATGTAAAAAGCGATCCAATAACCCCCGCTCCCAAACAAACACCTATTGCTAAAATAAGTTGTAAAACTTTCTTAGGCATTACATCTAATATATCAGAAAATTAAAAATAGGACAAAATAAACCAAACCGCGGGCAAAAATTAACTGAAATAAAAATATGCTATTTTTAGATAAGGTTTTCAAGAATTAGTTAGAGATTTTGTGCTATGCTGAATTTATGGCAGAACCTGGATATAAACAATTAATCAGCTATAAACTCGCTAGAACCGCCTTTGACCTAGGCTGGGATTTTGTACCAAAGTATTACTCCAAAATTGAGGACTCAAGACAACGGGACCAAATTAAACAGGCACTTCGTTCATACAAGCAAAACATAGTTGAAGGCTCAAGCGAACGGAGTTTATCTTCCAAACTCAAGCTATATGATGTAGCTAAAGCCTCCAGCATGGAAGCCTTGGAAGATTTCGAAGATATTCTTAGGCAAAAACAGTTACCTGTTTGGAATAAAAACGACCCCAGGCTTAAAAAACTTCGCCAAATATTCGAAGGCTTTCCATATCCTAATCCTTCTAATTCATCTACTCCTCCTTTTCCATCAATTAAGGCATTTACCGAAGTATTAGGAGGATTAGAAGGAAAAGATGAAATAGAAACAGTTGTTAACTATTTGATAGATTTACTTAAAAGAGGTGGATATTTATTAGATAAACAAATTAACGCTGTCGAGGAAAAACACCAAAAAGAAGGTGGCTACAACGAAAACCTTCTTAAAAAAAGACTTGCCTACAAAAAATTACAATAGGAAAATTTTTACTTTCTCTTCCCGTCCAACTCTTCTAAAGCTTTTGTTCTGTTTTTTAAAGAATTATTTTTATTCACGGATTGAGAATACCCTTTTGTAGTAAGACAGAGTTAAGAAAAAAGTAAGATTTACGAAGGAAAACCCCTAGAGCTCGGTTACTTTTTGAGGGCTAAGTGGTTTAAAATGATGATTAACCAGTTCTTCTGAGCAAATGATATTCAAGTTATTTGAATTATCAAGCTGCAAATTGTAATACTCCGGATTTTGAGTAAAATAACAGTACGAGTATATTTTTTGTCCATCAGAAAGACCAATATTTAAAGCATTAATTCTCTTGCTGCTTTTGACTAAAAGCTCTGCTGCTTTTTGCAGAGAAATTATCGGTGAATATTGATCAAGATTATTACGCAAAATATACCAGATTTTCTCTGCGCCAATTCTGCCAGGAACAGACAAATTAACTCCTTTAAGGAGTCCGTTAAACACAAATGAATAATTTTTATATACATAAGGTTGGTTAAACTCCAAAATTCCTTTGTCTTTTGGAAAAGAAGCGCTTCTGGCGTGAATTAAAAATACTGAAGTTTTAGGGAAAGTTTGAAAAATACCTGTATCTTCCCAAACGGGCAGAAGGGATTTATAACTCTCCCATTTGTTACCGGAAAGATAAGATATTCCCCACCCGTCTCCTTGCCAATCACCATCCAAAGCCCTGCTTTTTTTTGCCATTTCGGCAAATTGGCTCAAGATTTGTTTTGGTTTAATTTTTGATTTTGATTTAATTAGAGCGAATCGACACATTTTTTAAATTTCTCAACTGTAAAATCGATATTTTCTTTGGTAATAATAAATGGAGGTAAAAAACGCACTACGTTTTCTCCGGCAGGAATAACTAATACATGCTCGTCTTGCAAAAATTTTAGCAAAGCATTGCGTTTGTCTTTTACCTCAACACCAATTATTAACCCTTTTCCCCTAACTTGCAAAATTAGATCCGACTTAATAGCTTTTAATTTGTTAATAAAATATTCGCCGAGATTTTTTACCTGATTTAAAAGTCTATCGTCTAAAATCTCCAAAGTTTTAATAACTCCTGCGCAAACAAACGGATTTCCGCCAAATGTAGAAGTATGAATGTGTTTTGGAATTTTATTGGCAATGTTTTGAGTAACAATTGTTGCTCCAACCGGTAATCCTCCTGCTAACCCTTTACCAAGACACAAAATATCAGCGGAAACTTCCTCGCTTGCTAAAAAATCACCTGTTCTACCAGCTCCTGTTTGAATTTCATCAATAATTAACAAAATATTGTGTTTGTTACAAATATCTCGTACTTTTTTAAGATAATCTTTTGGCGGAACAATAACTCCGCTTTCTCCCTGAACCGGTTCAACAACAAATGCGGCTGTATCTTTATCAATTGCTTTTTCAAGTTCTTTTTCGTTGCCAAACGTAACCTGTTTAAACTGCCAAAGCAAAGGTTCAAAAGGATTTTTGTATTTTTCTCCCGATGTTGCCGATAAAGATCCCAATGTTTTACCATGATAACCGCCAATACACGAGATAAATTTTTTCTTACCGGTTGCCAGTACTGCAAATTTTAAAGCTGCTTCGATTGCTTCTGTTCCAGAATTTGCCCAGTAAACTTTTGCATAATAACCTTTACATTTTTCAATAAGTTTTTGTGATGCTAAAGCCCTTGTGTTATTATTAAAAGATCCGTGTAAAACAACCAGATTTTTCAGCTGGTTTCTAAGAAATTTATTTATATGAGGATTATTGTAACCAAAAATACTAACCCCGTAATTGCTCATCATGTCAAGATATTTTTGGTTATTTTGATCATAAAGATAAACCCCATCCCCTTTTATTAAAGTAATATGCCGGTCGGGATAAGTATTAACCACGTATTTTTGTTGCAATAATTGATAATCCTTCATATTTATTCTGTCATTGCGATCCCGAGTGAAACGAGGGAGAAACAATCTCAAGAGATCGCCACGTCCCGCCAACGGCGGGACTCGCGATGACATTTGATTTTTTAACTAATCACCGTTCCTTTTCCATCTAGGGCCTGCAAAACCGGATGTTCTATTCGCCCGTCTCCCCAGTAAATTTTTTTAACTCCAAGCTCAAGCGCTTTTTGCGCGCCTAATATTTTTTTCTTCATTCTGCCTTTTGCATACTTTAAATAATTTTCAAGCTCTGCTTTAGAAATACTGGAAATAACACTTTTTTGGTCATTTAAGTCCTTCAAAAGTCCAGGCGCTTCAAAAAGGCTAACTATTTTGTCTGCTTTTAATCCTCCTGCCATTACCGCAACAGCAAAATCGTTATCGGTATTTACTGCTTCGTTTTCGTAACTTATTGCCGGCGGGCAAATTACCGGCACATAGTTATTTTTAACCAGCAATTTAATTAAATCTGCATTGATGCTTTCAACTCTACCTGTAAAGTTATCCCGAATAAGTTTGGTTTTATTATCTTCAACCGCGTAAACCGCCTCTTTTCTTTTTGCCTGCCACAACTTTCCATCCAACCCCGATAAACCTACCGCATTAACTCCATGCTTTTGCATATTTACAACAATTTTTTTGTTAATAAGCCCGCAGTAAACCATTAAAAATACATCTATTGCGTTTTTGTCTGTATAAACACTGGTTATACCGGATGGTGAGGTTATGGTTTTTGTAGGAACGCCTAATTTCTCGGCGATTTCATCTCTGGTTGCACTTGCCCCATGAACCACAATAATTTCCTCTTGTTTTATAAGAGTAGCCAGATCCTGAGAAATGTTATCCAAGTTGATATTTTTTCCGCCGCCTATTTTAATAATGATCATACTTTTTTATACCTGCTTATAGTTGTCATTCCGAACTTGTTTCGGAATCTCAATCGTTAAAAGAAAGAGATCCTGAAATAAATTCAGGATGACATTGGAAGTACCACGTTTATATCGGATGAAGCCCCGGAAACATTAACCCTGTTGTTTCTTTAAATCCATACATTACATTCATTGACTGCACCGCCTGACCTGCAGTTCCTTTAACCAAATTGTCAATCGCGCCAATCAAAACCAATCGATTAGTTGCTTTATCCAGCTCAAACCCGATATCGCAAAAGTTTGTTCCCTGCAAAATTTTTGGTTCCGGATAACGGTAAATTCCCTGCAATTCTTTTACAATTCTAATAAAAGGTTCTCCTTTGTATTCTGCCCTGTATGCTTTCCAAACATCTTTTTCTTCCATTCCATCCTTTGGTATTGTGTGAATAGTTACCAAAAGCCCTCTTACCATATCTATTGCCGTTGCCGAAATAGCAACTTCTAATTTGTTAAAAACCGATAACTCCTGTTCTATTTCTGCAGTATGCCTATGCCCGGAGGGCATGTAGGAACGCACCACGCCTGCTCTTTCCGGGTGATGGGTTGACAGACTCGGGCTCATACCCGCTTGCGAACTGCTCATTTTAGCATCTATTATTACTTTTTCTTTTATGATTTTATGTTTTATCAACGGATAAAGAGTTAGAATTGAAACCGTTGCTTCGCAACCTGCACAAGCTACAAATGACGCTTTTTTTAAATCAGCTCTGTGTAGTTCTGTAATGCCATAAACAAATTTTGGAAGAAGTGTTGAGGCAAGATGCTCTTTTTGGTACCAGTGAGTAAAAGTTTTGGCATCGTGCAAACGAAAATCGGCTCCAAGATCAATAATTTTTTTGGCTTTTTTTTGCAAATCTTTCATAATTCCCATTGAATCCCCGTTTGGCAAAGCGACAAAAAGTAAATCGCAGTCAGAAAGTTTTTCTGGATGAATAAACGTTAAATCCGTTAGTTTTCGTAAATTTGGATGAACAAGACTAACTTCTCTTCCTGCAAATTTGCGCGAGGTAACCTGTTGAATTTTTACCTGAGGGTGATTCAACAATATTCTAATAATTTCTCCACCGGCATAACCTGATCCGCCAAGAATTGAAATGTTGATCATATACTTGTCATCCTGAATTTATTTCAGGATCTAAAAACTTTTATACAATATTTTATAATTTCTCCAGAAATACTTACATTGGTTGGTTTTTCCGAATTTTTAAATTCCATTGTGTGATTGATTTCGTTAATTGTTAAACCTTCTTTTGTTTCAAAAATATCCATGGCTAAAATTCCGCCGCCAACAGCCTTTGCTGCATTTTGTGAAATAGCCGATATTTCTTTTGTTACTAAGCAATTTGTCGCAACTCCGCCTCTTGCAGTATTTGTAATCCAATGAGTAGAATCTCTGTAAATTGCGCAAATTGCCCTGCCATCAATTGTAAATACTCTAATATCTCTTCCGGGTTTTTTTATGTATTGCTGAAAATAAAATGCTTTTTGTTGAGGCGATCCTAAAACGTCTTTGTGCTCAAGAATTGCTTCCAGAGCATCCATGTCGTTAATTTTTGCCAGTAATCTTCCCCATGAACCTAAATTTGGTTTTACAACAACCGGAAAACCCCCAAGCTGCTCTATTGCTTTAATCGCCTGCTCTAAAGTAAATACCAAAGCAAATTTTGGTGTTGGAACTCTGGCTTTTTCTAAAGCTAAAGAGGTTAAAAATTTATCTTCGCAAACCGCAGCCACTTTTGAGCAGTTAATAACCGAAATTCCGGTTGACTCCAAAAATTGTGTTGCATACATACCTTTAATAGTAGAAATGCAGCGCTCCAGCGCAATATCAAATGTTGGCTTGTATGTTTGAGGATTAAACAACTCGTTCCTAACATCGATAAGACTTACTCTGATTTTATTTTTTTCTGCTGCTTCTATGAGGAGTTTTTCATCCGCGCGGATTGTCGAATGCAATATACCAAGCGTTAACACAACTATTCCCCCCAATCTTCTTCCACGGCAGGAGCTTTTGAGAGAGCTATCTTCATTTCATTTATCCTCTCAACCACAAGATTTGTTTTGCATTCCAAACAGGAAACAATTTCCGATATTTGTACATCTTTTGGTAATTGTACGTCTGCATCACACACAATGCATTGCGATGTTAATTGCATAATTTACAAAATGATATAGATTTTTACCTCTGTTTGTCAATTTTTTATACTTTTTTGACAAAAATATCATATTTTGTTACACTTGTCACATGATTAGCATTGCAGACGTTGTTTCAGACCTTGTAAAGACCTCCCCTTTTTTGGAAGAGGCTCTTACTAAAAATATAATCAGCTACTCCGCATTGTCTAGAGAATTAAAACCGCAGATTGAAAAAAAGTTATCAAAAGAAATAAAAAGAGGCGCGATTGTAATGGCTTTAAAACGCATTACTCAAAAACTTAAACTCGCAAAAACATCTGTTAAAGATATAAACAGTATTGGTGATCTTACGATTAGATCAAATTTAACTGCGCTGACTTTTGTCAACTCCGACACAATGGCAGAAAAACAAAGAATTCTTTTTTCGAGAATAGAAAATAAAAAAGATATGTTTGTTAATTTGTCGCAAGGAATACGCGAAATAACTTTTATTGTAG
>JACPAR010000002.1 GCA_016180725.1 Candidatus Levyibacteriota bacterium
ATTAACTGCTAATATCATCCCCTGGCTTTCTACGCCCCGTATCACTCTTGGCTCAAGATTGAAGATAAACGGAAATTCTTTTCCAATAATATCGTCTGGTGAATAGAATTGAGCGATACCCGAAACAATCTGCCTCTTCTCTTGGAAAAAATCAACTTCCAGTTTTAAAAGCTTATCCGTTTCTTCTATTTTTTCGGCTGATAATACTTTGCCAATTCTAATATCTAATTTTGCAAAATCTTCATAAGTTATCATAAAAACAAGTTTAGCACTAAAATTACCCCGCCACAATAGAAAAATCGGAAAAAAAGTGTATAATATAGTCCTATATGTCAGGAATAAAAGAAGTTATACTGCCTAATCGTTTTGACCTTGGAGAGGTTAGGCATATCGTAGACTATCATGCGAACGCTCCAGAAATAGTTATCAACTGTTTTCGCATCAGAGATGGAAGAGAAGTAATAGAAGTAGTAATACCTGCTAATGCAGTTACCGAAGAAGAAAAATTTAGAGCAGTACGCATAATAGGCGCTTCTGATTCTATTGTGATTCAAAACACAACACCAACCGAACCAAAAACTGACCAAGAAATAAAAGTAATAACAGTACGGCATCCCGATCCAACCGAAGCTGCTCAAATTTTAAGGGCTCAAATAGAAAGAGCAGATGCAAACGTCACATGCCGAAGCGGAAACCGTTCTGTAGGAAGAATACCCCACGCCGACGCAGCAAGAGAACGAATAAAAGAAACATTAGGCCTTTTGTACGATATCGTAAGCGCAGATAAAGTAGCCGTAAGAAGATTTATTAAGCCAGATAGCTTGACAGAACAACCAAATCATGATAGAAAAGTACGCATGACAGCTGAAGGTGCAATATCTACTCCAAGAGAAGTTGCAGCGCGTGCCACATATCGACAAAATCTTCAAGCTGTTGCAGAGGATAATAACAGAGAGGTACCGCCCGATCCAATACTTACTGTTAAGCTTCCGCTTCCTCCGGACCCAAATGGCCTACTGCTTCCTTATCCTGTTTCTTCGCAAATATTATTTTTTATACCTCATGCCACTACTGCATTCGTAACTAGTATTGAGCTCAATTCTCAAGCTGTAATCATACAAGCGGCAATGCTAAATGGTGTTAGAATCGAATCTGCAAACATTAGACCAACACATCGATTTACTTTTGATATAGAGAATAATAAAGTTCTCGCAGAAAGACTAGACGGAAAATATGACGAGGAATTTGAAATATTTGGAGGACCAGTACACCCGCTCTATGTTTCTACGCTGGATTCGTTAACTACTTTTCCTCAAGAAGCTTACAAACGAACACCTGCTCTACTTGATCTCCAACCTCGCTAGAATACTGACCTCCCGAGAAAAATAGATTGCTTCTCTACGCTCGCAATGACGATTGTTGTTTTGAAGCAAAAGTGGGGCAATGAAGTATTTATTTATTGAGTTTTTTGTAGCTTTCGTGGAGGCGTCTTAGAGCCAAAATGTAAGCTCCTGTTCTAAGGTCAACTTTTTTTTCTTCGTGAATATTCCAAACATTTTTAAAAGCATCGGTCATTTTTTCTTTAAGCTTATCTTTTACCTCTTCCAGCTTCCAATGCTCCCCATGCATATTTTGGTACCACTCAAAATAAGAAACAGTAACTCCGCCTGAATTAGCTAAAACATCCGGAACAACCGGAATTCCCCGCCCATGCAAAATTTTGTCTCCCTCAAGCGAGGTTGGGCCGTTTGCCATTTCAAAAACAATTTTTGCTTTTATTTTATCTGCATTTTTTTCTGTTATAACATTTTCCAGCGCTGCCGGGACTAAAATATCTACAGGAAGCTCAAGCAGATCTTCGTTGGTTATTTCGCCTTTTTTCTTTTCTGCTAAATCGCAAACTGTTCCTATGCAATAACAGTCTGCAATTAGTCCGCGCTCAAGTTTACATGTTTTGACAAGATCGATATTAAAACCATCTCCGCTTTGATCGTAAATTCCACCCTTTGAATCAGATAAAGCAACCACTTTATACCCATTTTGGCAAAGTAGAGCTGCAAGATGCGAACCAACATTGCCAAAACCCTGCACGGCAACTGTAAGAGGTTTTTTTAGACCCATTTTTTTAATCAGCTCTTCCAAAACATAATACCCGCCTAAACCTGTTGCCTCTTCCCTGCCTTCTGATCCTCCGTTTTCTATTGATTTTCCCGTTGCCACAGCTTTTAGCTCGGTAAATTTGACATTTGAGTTTTGAGTTTTGACATTCTGTTCATATTGATCAACAAACCAATCAAGAATTTTGGCGTTTGTATTTACATCCGGCGCCGGCACATCAACAGTTGGACCGATATTTGGGGTAAGCATCTTTGCAAAAAGCCGCGTTAGCTCTTTGAGCTCTGTTTTGGAAAGTGTTTTTGGGTCAATTTCTATTCCGCCTTTTCCTCCGCCAAAAGGCACATCGCAAACCGCATTTTTAATCATCATCCACAAAGAAAGTGCTTTTACTTCGTTAAGATCAACTTTTTGATGGTATCTAAGTCCTCCTTTGTAAGGGCCACGCCAACTATTATATTGCACTCTATACCCTTTAACAATTTTTAGTTCCTTATTATCTAAACGAAGCGGTAAAAAAACTTCTATGATTCTTTCCGGCTTAGACAAAAGAGACATTACTAAATTTGGAATGTCTAAATACTTCGAAGCTTCCTCAAGCTGTAAAATCGTGCTTTCAAATGGATTTTTCATATTTATGGAACTAGCGGATTTTTACCGGAGAAAATACGAACCAAATCCTGAAAAGTTATTAAAGCAATAAGACCAAGCAGAATTGCCATTCCGATAGCGTGAACAAAACTCTCAAATCTTGGGTTAATTTTTTTACCTATTGCGCCTTCAACCAAAATAAAAAATAATCTTCCGCCATCAAGAGCAGGAATTGGTAATACATTAAAAAATGCTAAAGAAATAGAAAGAATTCCGGCTAAATTAAGCGTTTGCAATATTTTCTCTTTAATATCCGTAATTTTAACTATAGAGCCTACAAGTGAATATATCCCAATAGGGCCTGCAACGTTTCCGCTTAAAGGCGCCGCTGTTTTTTCTTTTATCGAAACAGCAACAAGCTTTCCTAAGACATCAAAATTGTAAACCAAAAGATTAGCGGGGTGAATAAATCCGGAAAAGACTTTTTGCAAAGGAGTGTCGTAGGAAACAACTGCCGTATTAACCGAAAAAAACGCCACGCCTAATGCTCCTTCGTTTTTTGGCGTAGAAACACGCGGCACTATGTTTGCTTTAAACTGCTGATTTGTTTTAACATCGCGCCATACAATATTTACCTGTTTTCCTTTATTGCTGTTAATAACAGAAACAAAAGTTTGAGTATCTTTTATTTGCTTTCCATTAACTGACTCAATTTTTATAAAAGGCTTCATCCCTGCTTTTTCTGCCGGAGAATTTTTAGAAACGCTACCTATTATTAAATCTGATTTAACAGTTTGGTTAACCAGAAAAAATTTATGATCTCCGATTAACGGAAGCTCTGCTTTAAATCCGGAGATAAATAAATAAGAATAATAAATAACAACCGCCAAAAGCGCATTCATTAAAACTCCGGCAACAACAACTAATGCTCTTTGCCATACAGGCCTTGCATAAAACGCCCTCTTCTCATCGGCAACTTTTAACTTTTCACTTTTAACTTTTAACTGCGGCCTGCCTGCTCCCGCCTCGTCCTCTCCATACAATTTTACAAATCCACCAATCGGCAACCAGTTAAGAGAATAAATTGTCTCGCCGATTTTTTTGCCAATCGCTCTTGGAGGCAAGCCAAAACCAAATTCTTCAACTTTAATCCCAAATTTTTTGGCAACAAAAAAATGCCCGGCTTCATGAATAAGCACAAGAACACTTAATATTAATAAAAATATAATTGCTGTTAGTAACATATTTTCTTGACGATAGACAATAGAGGCTGGAAAATAGATTTTGAAGTTAGAGATTAGATGATAAATCTTTTCTATTTTCTATTTTCTACCCTCAATTTACAACCTTCTATCGTCCAAATCATATTTGTATCAACTCTTCTTCTTTCTTTTTCCCCAATCCGTCGATTTCTGCTACCGTTTCGTCTGTAATTCTTTGTGTTTCTTTTTCTAAACGCATCAATTCGTCTTCGGAAATTGTTTTGTCGTTATATTGTTTTTTAATTTCCGTCATTGCTTCATGCCTTACTTGCCTAATCATAATCCGGCCGTTTTCCAGTTTTTGTTTCATTAAGTGAATTAATTGCTGCCTTCTTTCTTCCGAAAGCGGCGGAATTGAAATTCGGATGTGTTGGCTGTCGATTGACGGAGTAAAACCAACATTTGCTTCCATAATCCCCTTTTGAATTTCCCCGATTATTGAATTATCAAAAGGAGTTATTAAAAGAGTTTGTGGATCTTGCGCTGCAATTGTTGCAAGCTCCATTATTTTCATTCGTGTTGAGCCGCCATATACGCTAACTACAAGATTTTCAACTAGTGACGGAGTTGCGCGTCCGGTCCTAACAGTTGAAAGATCAGTCTTCAAAACGTCCAGAACCTTTGTCATCTTTTGCTTGGTTTCACTTGCTATATCTTGGTTCATTAAGTTTATTGTATCAGAATTTTTATTCTTCGCCTATCTCAAATCGGGTAAATTTTTTTAAAACAATATTTTCGCCAAGCTTTGCAATAGCTTCTTTTACCAATGTTTCGATTGTTTTTGAAGAATCACGGATGTATTCTTGTTTGAGTAAAGTTTGAACGTCTTTTGGTTTCATTGCGGCAATTTGCATAGCAACTTCGTGTGCCAATTGTTTAAATTCGTTTGTTCTGGCAACAAAATCGGTTTCGCATAAAATTTCTACCAAAACGCCAACGCGGCCATTTCCGTGAAGATATGCCTCGATAAGTCCCTGTGAAGTTTCTCTCTCTGCCTTCTTACCTGCTTTCTCTATACCGTGCTGCCTTAACCATTCCAGAGCTTTTTTATAATCATTTTCTGATTCTTCTAATGCTTTTCTGCAATCTGCTAGTGAAATTCCGGTTTCGTTACGGAGTTTTTTGAGCAGTTTTATATCAACTTGTACCATATTTGAATTATGAATTAAGAATTATGAATAATGGAATTATTTTGCCTTTGATTCTTTTATCTTCTTATTCCTAGTTTCCGTTTTTTTCTTTATGGGTTTTTTCTTAGTCCCTTTCTGCTCTCCTGGTTTCTTCTCTTGATTCATAATTCCTGATTCCTGATTCATTTTCGCAGCCTCCTGATTCTTAATTCCTGATTCTTTATTCTCCTCAACTAATGCCTCTTTGATTCCCTCTTTCCTTCCCTCAATCCAAGCGTCGATGATATAAGATACTATTAATTTTATTGAACCGACCGCGTCGTCGTTTGCCGGAATAGGATAATTTATTAAGGTTGGGTCTGCATTTGTGTCAACAATTCCGGCTGTTGTTACTCCCATTTTAATTGCTTCTTTTACTGCCAAGTCTTCCTGATGACTATCAATAATAAACATCGCATCAGGAAGTTTTTTCATGTCTTCTATACCGCCGTAAAAACTTTCCAGTTTTTGCTTTTCTTTTGCCCATTGACCAACTTCCCGCTTGGTGAATTTTGCTTTTTCTTCCTCGCTTTGCAAACGATCACGAAAATCTTTTAGCTTTTTATAATTTTTTGCAACTTCGGAAAAATTAGTTAAGATACCGCCAATCCAACGATTTGTCACGGAATATATGCTGCCTTGAGAATCTTGAGCTTGCCCTGAGGAGCTTTGCGACGAACGGGCGCGTTTTATTTCTTCTTCAACAATACTTCTGGCTTGTCTTTTTGTACCAATAACAACCAGTACGCCGTTTCTCTTTCCCAATTCTTTAACAAAAGCGGCTGCTTCTTCAAGTCCTTCTTTGGTTTTAACTAAATCAATAATGTGGATGTTATCGCGGGCTTCAAAAACGTAGTCTCTTGCCTTTGGATTTTGGCGGGTTACCTGATGTCCAAAATGACACCCTGCCTCTAATAGTTCTTCTAAAGTAATTTCTCTCATAATAAATCCTTAAACCTCCATTCAGTATATGATTCTGCTTTGCAGAACAGGATTTAAAACTGAATGTGCGTGCTTGTCCCGTCGAATGACGGGATTAAGATTAAAAGATCTTATCAGATTTCTCAAAAAAATACAAGCCTTGATTTAAACTACAGACAATATATAATTGTTCACTGCATGAGAGCAGCAGAAAAAAATCCAGTAGACCTAAGCGTCTATGACCGGTTTCCGCAATTAAAAGAAATTCCAAAAGAAGGCTTCCCCAAACACCTTCTTATAATTCCGGATGGCAATAGACGATTTGCTAAAAGTCTTGGGCAGACGCCAATAGAAGGCCACCGCCAGGGAATAGATATTATTTTAGACCTCCTTCGCGATATGAGAGAACTCCCCATTAATGTTGTCACTTTCTGGGCGCTCTCTTCTGATAATTTTAATAGTAGAACGCCCGAAGAAATACAAGGACTAATGCAGCTAATGGAAATAGGAATTCATGCGAACTTAGATGAACTTCACGCAAACAATGTAAGGTTAATTCACCTTGGCAGAAAAGACCGTATTTCCCGCACACTTTATGAAGCGATTGTCCATGCAGAAGAATTAACAAACAACAATACCGGACAAACACTTTGTCTTGCAATCGATTTTAGCGGCGAAGACCAGGATGTTAGGGTTAGCCAAGAGATTGCGCAAAGAGTACAAGCGGGGAAGCTTTTGCCGCAAGACATTACTCCGCAGATTATTTGTTCGCTTCGTGATGGTAGGGGTCTTATTCCTCCTGCTGATTTACTTATTCGCACATCCGGAGAACGACGAACTTCTGGAATTGGGTGGCTCGAAGGTAAGGAAACCGAACTTTATTTTACCGAAAAACTTTTCCCTCAAATAAAAACAGATGATATTGTTAATGCAATTGTAGATTTTGCAAGACGTCAGCGCAGATTCGGAGCGTAATTTTTTACTTTTTTAAAAGCGCAGGACATCACTGCCGGCGCAACTCTTTCTCCCCTAAAAAGTTTTTGATAAATATTAATGGCAGTTCTTGCTCGTATTTGTGGTGTAATCTGTGGTTCCTGTGATGGCTGTGGTGTCTCGGACATTTATATATTATAGATCATGCTCGCCGAGGAATAAATACCCGCATTGCTACTGTGTCCCCGCGACCCATTAAATCTTCGAATGCAATTAATCCATCCGGGTCGTTTGGGTGTTGCCCTAGACTAATGCTTCCTCCCGAAACGCCCGGTGTTGATGTTCGTATTTTTTTATCCTGAATAATCCTTGATTGTCCTTCGTTAACTTCAACGCTTTCCGGAATCCTAGTCCGAAGAATATTTTGGCCAAATTGCTCCTGAAACGCAACAACTCCGGCAACAGCTTCTGCTAGTGTTGCCATGCGGGAAAATGTGTTTTTAGCCAAATAATCTATTTCCTCGGGGCTTAATTCTACTCTTAAAACATTCCTGTCAAACATTTCTGCTGCTCTTTCCTCTTGCTCTTCCAGTGTTTCATGCGCGCTATTATATACATAAGGATTGGGAGCAAACCAAAATTCCTCCGGAAGCTCCTCGAAAGAGATATCTTTTTGCCAATTAGTAAGAGCATCGTACGCTACTCCATCTATATGCCAAAGATCTTCCCTTCTTAAAAAAACCCAACCTTTTTGCCTTAAGCTTTCCTTAATTGGATGCTCAGGTTTGGGGAGTAAAACAGGACTTTCCACTTCTTGTTCTTCCGGTTCTGCAACCTCTTGCATTGGCTTGGCTGTATCTGGTGAAACAGCCGATTCTGGTAATCCACGATATTGTTCTGGCATAAAAGTAATAGCTTAAATAATATACCCTAAAATAAATTACCGAGGATAAATTCGAAGCTGACTATTTGGAACACCCATTATATCACAAGATAGCAAGCACCGAATCGTTATAGCTATTCCGATCCCAGAGCGGAATTTTGAGGGCCACAAGATTCTTTGATATAATACATCATATTGAGTCATTCAAAAGAAGATCAACCACAAGAACAACCTAGCTGGAATGTGATCTATCCAACTGTAGAAGCTGCAAGACAAGCTAGGCTAGTAGACATTAAGAGGCAACAATTGGCAAAAGGTTTGGAGCCCAATATGGGCCTATTTTATTTTATGAATAATTTCCCTATGCACTTACCCTGTTATGATGAGGACAAACCTGGTTTTGGTGGTAGTTATAGGCGGGTTGCCTTGCTCATTGGCCGATTTGATACTCCGTATGATCACATATATACAGAAGGTGAATCACTTTTTCTTTCCAGTGCTAGAATACTTAGTCAAACACCTAGGCAATTTTATGCTGCAATTGATCAAGTCCTAACTGATTTAGGAATCGATTTTAATAGAATTAGAGATTTACAAAGAGCTGGTGGTATAGAAATATGTGAAGCTACAGTTGATGCTTTTGACCGATTAAGAACAGTTTATAGTAAGTATGATCTTACTATTTAAGGCTAACTTGTACATCTTGAATGTACACCTTAGAGATGTTTTAGATAGGACACCTCGGAAAAATGTACCAAAAATGTACCAACTGCAAGTATACTAGTATATTTGTAGTTGTTGACTGTTAGACTTTAGCTCTGTACACCCCCGGTGTGTGATAGCTAGACACGTAAGGAATTAATTGATGCCTGGCACGGGGAATCGTAGGGAGAAATCTCTTACTTCTTTTCGAATCTTTTTTAATTGCGCTTCGTTGTCTTTATTCGTAAGCGTTTTGTCTATTAATTGCGCTACTGTCTTCATGTGCCGCTCTTTTAAACCGCGTGTTGTAAGAGCAGGTGTGCCAAGACGAACACCAGATGGATCCATTGGTTTTCTGGGGTCAAACGGGATCATATTTTTGTTTATAGAAATATTTACCAACTCCAAAACGTGTTCTGCTTCTTTACCGGTAATACCTTTGCTGCCAAAAAGATCAACAAGCATTAAGTGGTTGTCTGTGCCGCCCGAAATGATTCGATACCCTAGCTTTTGCAGTTCTGCTGCAAGTGCTTTTGCATTTTTCATTACTTGAGCAGTGTAAGTTTTGAATGAAGGTTTAAGCGCTTCCCCAAACGCCACTGCTTTTGCAGCATTAATGTGATCATGGGGCCCACCTTGAACGCCGGGAAACACTGCTCTATCTATAGCTTTAGCAAACTCTGCTTTACACAAAATCAAACCGCCCCGCGGTCCCCTTAAAGTTTTATGTGTTGTTGTTGAAACAACATCAAAATACGGCACCGGACTTTCAAGATGTCCTGCTGCAATAAGTCCTGCAACATGGGCAATATCTGCAAAAGTTAACGCGCCAATTTTGTCGGCAATTTTTTTAAACCGCTTCCAATCCATATTGCGGCTGTAAGCAGAAAACCCGGCTAAAATCATTTTTGGTTTTTCTTTAAGCGCAATTTTTTCGACTTCGTCCATGTCGATAGTTTCGGTTTTTCTGTCTAGAAAGTACGGAATGATTGTGTACAAAAGGCCGGAAAAATTAAGCGGATGACCGTGCGAAAGATGGCCGCCCTGGTCAAGCGATAAACCTAATACTTTATCTCCTGGTTTTAAAAGCGCCATATAAACTGCTAAATTTGCAGGGCTTCCGGAAAGAGGCTGAACATTAACATGCTCTGCGCCGAACAATTTTTTAGCCCGTTCTATTGCCAAACCCTCTGCCTGATCTATAACTTCGTTGCCGCCATAATAACGTCTGCCGGGATAACCTTCGGAATACTTATTTGTGAGCACTGTACCCATTGCTTCGAGGACTGCTTTGGAGACGTAATTTTCTGAGGCAATAAGTTCTAGTCCTTCTTTTTGGCGTCTTTCTTCTGCCTTGATAATGGAAAATATTTTAGGATCTGCCTGCCTAAGTGTCTTCATCAACAATAAGAATATATAGTAATTTTTCCTACAATGCAAGAGTTATTTTTATTTTTCTAAATCTAAAAATTTATATTTATACTTCTCTGATTGTCCTTCTTGTTCAAAAACTATTTTTTTAAATTCAGAATAGTCCGGAAAAAAAGTATCGGCATCGAATTCACCCCGCCTCGCCGGAGAGTCGGGCGGCGAGTCGAGGCGGGCGTCAACAATTGTAAGATAAAGTTTGTCAACAATTGGCAATGCTTGACTAAAAATTTGTCCCCCACCGATAATAAAGATCTCACCGTTTGTCTCCTTTGCCCCTTGTGTCTCCCCTGTCTCCTTGGCAATATTGAGCGCTTCTTCCAGCGAGTGAACAACAACCGCCCCTTCAGCCTTATAATTTTGATCACGGGTAATAATAACGTTGTTTCTGTTAGGAAGAACTCGTCCAATTGACTCAAAAGTTTTTCTCCCCATTATAATAGTATGCCCGCTAGTAAGGTCTTTGAATCTTTTGAGGTCTTCGGGAATATGCCACAATAATTTATTGTCTTTACCGATACCTCTCTTTTTGTCTAATGCAGCGATTATACTGACTCTCATATAATATTAAAAATCAAAAATTAAATATTAAAAACACAAATCAAATATAAAATATTTTATTTTTTATATGCATATTTGCTATTTGCTATTTAATATTTTATATTGGTTTACTAGCTTGCCATTTTGCCTGTTTTTGGGTCGTACAATCCCCCCGCGATAGTTAATTCTGCTTTAATTACAGGATGAGGATCATAATTTTCTAAAATAACGTGCTCCGGCCTAAAGTCATCCAGTTTTTTTACCGATGGATCAATTTTAACTGTTGGAAAGGGCTTTGGCTCTCTTTGCAACTGCTCTTTTACAGCTTCTATATGATTTTCGTAAATATGTACATCGCCAAATGTGTGAATAAATTCTCCCGGCTCATAACCAGTTACCCTAGCTAAAATGATAGTTAAAAGCGCATAGCTTGCAATATTAAAAGGAACGCCCAAGAAAATATCCGCGCTTCTGTGATAAAGCTGCAACGAAAGCTTACCATCTCTTTGATTAATTTGATACATGTTGTGGCAAATGGGAAATCTTGAGGCGTCTTCGTTAGTTGCCATTGTATAAAGATATTCGGGATTCCAGGAATTGACAATTAAATTTTTAGCATCAGGATCATCTTTTAATTCCTGTATTACCCAGGCAAGTTGATCAATAGTGCGGGCTTGCCCTGAGGAGCTTTGCGACGAATGGGTAGGCCATCTCCTCCACATCTCCCCATAAATTCTTGGAAGATTACCATGCTCTTTTGCAAATTCTTCATCGTCTTTTATTTTTTGAACAAACTCTTCTTTTGTTAATAGCTTATTATTCGTCATCGCGAGTGCCGCGTCTGACGCGGCCGTGGCGATCTTGGGAGATTGCTTCGTCGCTTTGCTCCTCGCAATGACAGAGAAGGGTTTTCCCTCTCTTGCTTTATAAATCTTATACGGATAATCGTCCCAGATATGAACATTGTTATCGACTAAATATTTAATGTTTGTCTGCCCCGACATAAACCAATATAATTCGTAAAGTACTCCTTTCCAGTAAACTTTTTTTGTAGTTAAAAGAGGAAATCCTTTGGAAAGGTCAAATCTAATCTGGCGGCCAAAAACACTGTATAATTTTACATCTGTCCCCCTGTCAACCTTTTCCACTCCATTATCCAAAATGTCCTGTAATAAATTGAGGTATTGATATTCTGCACTTCGACTCCGCTCAGTGTCTTTGAGATGATTTTTTTTCATAATTTCTAATTCATAATTTCTAATCAAATCTACATGCTTAATAATTAAAGAGTTAAAAATTGATTAAAAATTAGAAATTTAAAATTAAAAATTAAACTTGCACTTCTTTTTTCTTTGCCGTTACTCTTCCACCTTGCCATTGGCCGCGGTACATATTGCCGCCACCTTTAACTTCGCTAAACTGAATATGAACAATTCTCGCCCCAAGTTCTATTGTTACCGGCACCGGCCCTTCGTTTTTTAATCCGAAGTTGAGTCCCCCGCAGTAACCTGGCGGTACATTACCTGTACGAATGAAAATTCCACTTCGGTAAGTTGTTGAGCGAGGAGTTATACTTGCGGTTATATCCTGTGGCATATTAACCGACTCTATTGTTTTAATTAAATAAAATTCTCCGGGCTTTATTGTGACAGAACTGCTTTCGCCTTCTTTGTATGACTCAACTAATTCTACTTCTGCAGTATGCCGTTCTGTTACTCCAAGAAATGCTTTTCCCGAAATTTTATAGACTTCTCCCAAACGCAAATCAAACCCCGCGCCTTCGGGATTAGTTAATTCGCGCTCGCTTAACCCTTCGACTAACTTTATTTCCCTGACTAATTGTAATAAAATCTTCGGTCCTAAAATCATAAGCAACTTAAGTTACCTAGGTAACTTAGAAATAATTTCTTCGGTTACTTTTGTTACAGGCTGACCACCATCTACAACCACAAACTCTTTAGGAAATTGTTTTACCAGCCACTTATACCCTTCTGCTATTTTTGCGAGTTTTTCGCGCTTCTCGTAAATCTCATGCGTTTTTTCCATGCCATGCAAGCGCTTGGTTGCTTCTTCAACAGAAATTTTAAGGTAAAACGTATAATCCGGCACAATAAACTGATGATACATAGACAAAATGCCGTGCGCAACCAAAATTACTTGCGCAGTATTGCTATAATCTACTCCTCCCCTGTCTAGAATTCCATAAGGAATTGATGACCAAAAGCAGCGATCAGAAATTATAATACTTCCCTTTTCTAAAGATGGAATAATATTTTTGTAATGATTAACTGCGCGGTCCGCAGAGTAAAGATATTGGAGAGCAACTGACGGAACTTTAATTTTTCCTTGTAAAATACTATCAATTAATTCACCAATTTCTCCTTCTCTTGTTGGCTCTTTGACAATTACAACTTGTTTGCCTTTTTTTTCGAAGTATTCTTTAAGTTTTTCTACTTGAGTTGTTTTTCCGCTGCCGTCAATGCCTTCTACAACAATATATTTGCCTTTATACGGATTTCGTTTTAAATCTATGTCAAAATCAACGTGATAGTTCATAAGTTACTTAAGTTACCTATGTTACTTAGGTAACTTATTTTTCCTGATGAATCTTCGATTCGTCCGGGCCGTTTTGCCCAATGTATTTCGCACCTTTCTTTTTTGTGTATGGGGTTTGCGCGGGGCTTGTAAGTTTTTCAAATGTCATAGCACAAATCCTCATGCCTGGATACAGCGCAACTGCAATTCTTCCCAAATTCCCAAGCTCTAAAACCGCCTGTCCATCCCAACCCGGCTCAAAAACACTGGCTGTTGAGTGCACAACTATTCCAAGCCGACCTAATGATGATCTTCCTTCAAGTCTACCTAAAAGCGACGGATGAATAACAATTCGCTCAAGCGTAACTGCCAAAACAAAATCTCCAGGCTGTATCATAAACTGCTCACCGTCTTTTACCGTAACTTCCCGTGTAATTTCGTTACTGTGATTTTTATCTAAGGGGTTAATGTATGGGCTTTTGCTGTGCTCAAAAACCCGAAACGTTTTCCCCAAACGAAGATCAATAGAACAAGGACCAAGCTGGGTCTTAAAATCTATAGCCGGGCTTATTTTTATTAGCCCGTTTTTGAGCGCTTTCTTTAAATCCTGATCCGATAAAACCATAAAAGTAGTATAACATAAAAAAATTCCCCAAACACTATTGACAACACATAGGATATTAATTTATGCTAGGGTTAATGCGAAATTATTTTCAGCGCATTTTGCAATTATTTTCATCTCCCAATTATTCAAGGACCCTAACTATCCTTGTACTTTTAATTATTGCTGCCGCTGTTCCACTAACAGTTTACATTGCCCAAAAGCAGCAAGACATAAGGCAACGCGCTCAAGAAGCACCCTTTACCTGCACGCAAGACCAAGCGGATAATGGATCAGAACAGCAAAGCTGTAATGCGGGGCCAGGTTGTCATGGAACACAGTTTTCTCAATACGATAGTTATGTAGATAATAACGGTGATGGCGAACTTAACGAAGGCGATACAATTCTCTGCCATTGGTCTGATTGTCAAAATCCTGTTAGTTGTGATTCCGGAGGATTTTCGTGTAGTGCTGGTGATGCGACGCAAAATCCCCCTAAATATGAGGCGTGTGATGCTGGCAATGGCTGCACTGGTAGAAAGTTTGCCACGGGTTTTACACGTGACGAAATTAACGATCAATGGACTTGCAAATGGAGCGATTGCGGTCCACCTGTAACATGTCCAAACCCGTCTCCTCAACCAACAGCAGTTCCTCCAGCATGCAACTGTGGAACTAGTGGTAAAGCATGCTGCTCTGGAAATACCAGTGATCCATCACTTGATTCAAACCGCTGCCTAAGCGAATCGGATAGAAGAGACGGAAGACGATGCGCAAATGGCAATTTCTGCGACGATAATGCAATTTGCAGAACTAACCTAGCACCTACAAATACTCCCACACCAACTAACACCCCTACTCCCTTACCTACAAACACACCAACACCTACTACCCGCCCAACAGGCACACAACCAACTGGCCAACCAACTGCAACTCCAACGTCTCAACCCGGAGCAACCGGTACGCCAGCTCCCGGAGATACACTTCTTGCGCTTAATCTAACCCTGCAGGCAATCGGTCCAAATGGAGGCAACCCAAACCCAAATACAAAAACAAGAAGTGCAACAATTTGTCTATACGCTCCAAACATAGACCCAACCGGCGATAGCAACTGCAACAAAGCAACAATTAAAAAAACCGATAATATAACCTATAATGGTTCATCACAGGCTTTTACTAATGCTGCTTTTAACCTAGAAAGAGTTACTACGGGAACATATCAACTCTTTGTAAAAACAAAAGGATATTTACGAAAACGAATTTCAAACGCGCAAACTATTAATTCCGAAACTTCCAATCAAATAAATCAAGCAACTTTGATTGCCGGAGACGTTAATAACGATAACAAGCTTGACATTACAGACTTTAATATTATTTACGGTTGCTTAAACAACCGGGCAAATACATCCTCTTGTGTAGATAAGGATGCAGCAGATGTTAACAATAATGGAAAAGTTGACGGCGTTGATTATAACTTCTTTGTGGCGGGCATGAAAGAACGCCAAGGAGATTAATAAATTAAAAAAGTACTTGACAATTATTAAAATACGAATGTATGCTTAAATACGGATGTATCCGAATCAAAATAATCCGAATTGATCCTAATTATTCGGATTCATTCGGACTAATTGTATTCGGATAAATTTGTATTCATATGTCAAAACGAACACTTGCTCTTATTATAGTTTTAGCAATAATAACAGTTGTACTTGTTGTTGCTGCTACTATGCCAAAACAAAATCCAAATAGTCCCTCTCCCATCAGCAATATATTGGTAAAACCTACTCCCGTAGCTCAAACAACTCTTAAACTCTCCCCTAACCCAATTGTTACTTCCTCGCAGTCTGCTTCTGCACAAGTTGAGATTTTAAGCGGAGCAAACAAAATTACCGCTGTACAGCTAGAACTCTCTTTTGATCCAACCAAAATAACAAATGTAACCATTACTCCCGGAACATTTTTCCAAAATCCAATTGTTCTTCTTAACAATATCGATCTTAAAAATGGCAAGATTTCTTACGCTTTAGGCATTACTCCAACCGGCAGTCCAAAAACAGGTCAAGGCAGTGTTGCCCTGCTCACTTTTCAAACTGCATTAACATCGGGGCAACAAACTGCAATAATTTTTGAACCAAAATCTTTAGCAACAGCAGAAGGTGTAGCGCCTTCTGTTCTTAAATCTGCCCTTGGCACTACTATTTTATACATACAGCCAACTGCTGCCCTACCTCCTTCTGTAACTGAAACAAAATAAATTAATAAAAACTATGAATGTAACAGGTATTAAGGAGAAGCTAGGACAATTGCTTACTTCTGTTCGGTCTTCGAAAATGCTGTCGTTACTCGGCATGTTTTTAATTATGGCCGCTATTCCTCTAACTGTGTACGTTTCGCAGCAGCAGCAAGAAATTCGGCAACGGGCAG
>JACPAR010000003.1 GCA_016180725.1 Candidatus Levyibacteriota bacterium
ACCACACGCTCCACCGGTTGTGCGGGTCCCCGTCAATTCCTTTGAGTTTTAGCCTTGCGGCCGTACTCCCCAGGCGGTCCGCTTAACGCGTTAGCTTACACCGCCACTCGCGCAACGAACGAATAGAGAATTAAGAATAATGAATTAAGGTAAATTTCGCCCATAATTCATAATTCATGTTTCATAATTCATACGTTCCGCGAGTGACAGCTAGCGGACATCGTTTACGGCTAGGACTACACAGGTATCTAATCTGTTTCGCTACCCTAGCTTTCGTGCCTCAGCGTCAGGAAGAGCCCAGATGCTTGCCTTCGCCTTTGGTGTTCCAGCTAATATCAACGCATTTCACTGCTACACTAGCTGTTCCAGCATCCCTACCAATCCTCAAGTTTAGTAGTATCCTAACTTTTCCCATGGGTAAGCCATAGTATTTAAATTAAGACTTACTAAACCGCCTACGCACACTTTACGCCCAGTGATTCCGGATAACGCTAGCCTCCTACGTATTACCGAGACTTCTGGCACGTAGTTAGTAGAGGCTTATTCTTCCAGCCGTGAAGAGCTGGACAAAAGGAGTTTACGACCCTAAGGCCTTCTTCCTCCACGCGGCGTCGCTGCGTCAGACTTTCGTCCATTGCGCAATATTCCTGGTTGCTGCCACCCGTAGGTGTACTGCCCGTGTCTCAGTGCAGTTGGTGGGCTATTATCCCGCCAACTAGCTGATAGGACGCAGGCTCCTCCCTCAACGGTCAGTTAAGACCTTTACCCATTCGATTTCTCTCAGGGACCATGAAGTATTACCCCATCTTTCGATGAGCTATTCTTCATTGAGGGGTAGATTCCTACGCGTTACTCACCCGTCTGCCACTGACTTCGGTCTTGCGACCTCAGCCCGTTCGACTTGCATGCCTAAGGCACGCCGCCAGCGTTCATCCTGAGCCAGGATCAAACTCTCAAAAAAATTTGACGGAGTATTTAACTCCATCATGTTCCTACCACTTCCTGGTAGACCACGTTTACATAAACGTGATATAAATCCTGAAAAAGATGTGTGCTGCTAATTGTTAAAGAGCCCTTCAGCTTTACAGCTTCAGGGTAAACTTTCTAAAATTCTTGATAGAAAGCTTGCCCTGAGGAGCGAAGCGACGAAGGGACAAAAAATCCCGCCAAAGGCGGGCTAATTCCCATTCTGCACTGCAGATTCTTTGGCGAATGTCTCACATACTAAATATTATTATAGATTGTTTTTACCATTTGTCAAGGAGAAAACTGTAAAAATCTCTAATGGTAATGAAATGTTCTCATTAATCTTATCGGATATTCAATAAAAAATGAGGAAGGGTTTTTCTTGATTCTTCTACCCGATACGTCTACAACTAACAACTTATCGTAACTAAGTAAACCTCCATGCTGGTTTATATGAATTGCAAGATCTATGTCTTCATGAACCCTTTTGTCATTTAAACAAACGCTGTCTCTTACTTTTTTCCACATCTTTTTAGTTATAGCCATATGAGAACCAATAAATATATTATGGTTTTTAATCTTTCTTAATGAATACATATAAACGCGTACAGGAAAAGATGATTTTAATGGTAAATCGTAATATGCTACAGGACCGCATAAACCATCTATAGGTTTTTTGCCAAAACTTTGTTTAATTCTTTTAATCCAGTCTTTTGGCAAAATTACATCGGCATCACAACGGGCAATTATTTCATATTTTGCTTCATCAAAACCGCGATTTCTGGCAGCTATCATTCCCTGTGTCTTTTCCTTAACAATTCTTACGGGGAACTTTTTACAAATCTCCACAGTCTTATCTGTAGAATTATTATCAACAACAATAATCTCGTCCGGTAAGACTTCCTGTTTTACAAGACTTAGTAAACATTTTCCAATATATTTCTCCTCGTTGTATGCAGGAATTATTACCGAAACTTTCATTCTATCTAATATTTTAGCTTTTTCTATTTATATATGCAAGAAAAATCTAAATATGGTAATCTTTACCTTGCCTGTGAACAAGCGTACCCATATTGTTAAAATCTTTGCTAGTTAACTCGTCCACCCTTGGGGTGGATTAGCCAGGCACCTGCGGAATTATCAATATAAAAACTACTCCATTGAATTTACTTTTCAATTTTTTCCATTACTTTGTAGAGCACGATTCCAAGTGACACCATTACGTTCAAAGATTTGTTAACGCCCCACATTGGCAATTCGACAATTTGATCGGCAATGTCCAAAACTTCTTTTGATACTCCCTCTGACTCGTGTCCGACCACTAGCGCAACTGGAAATTTATAGTCTACTTTATCATAAGGAATACTTCTTGCATCTTGTTCTATTGCAATTACCTGTAGTTCTTGAACTTCTCGACTCCCAAGCTGAGCTTGGTCTCTCGAAGAATATTGTTCGAGCGAAGTCGAGAACTCCACACGTAATTTACTTATTGCCTCAACCGCAGTTTCCACGTATTCCCATGCTACCCATTCTGTTGTATTAATTGATGCTTTTTTGATTCTTGTATGCGGCGGTGTTTCTGTTTGTCCGCAAAGAATAACTTTTTCTGCTGCCACAGTATCTGCCAATCTAAATATTGCGCCAACATTGTAAGTATCTAAAACATTATCTAAAATAATATAAATCGGATTTTTTTTAATCTTTTTTAAATCTTCTTCTGATGGCTTTGTCGTTCTTAGTTGTTGCGCCCCTAATTTAATCATATCTTACATCTTACTAAAATTATCCCCTATTTACAACCCAAACTCAAAATTTACCCGTTGACACAAAAAAGCTGGATAGAGTATTATTCTTATTATCATGAGCTTATTGCAAGAAGCATCAAGAAGGCTTTTAGGATTAAATAATACTAAGTCCGGTGAAAAACCTAAAAAGAAAGAACCGGAAGACAAAATTCGGAAGGGTGTAGTTTCTTTAATAGAAGACGCTGCAAGATTAAAACAGCAACTCCATCCGGTACCGGCAACTCAAGAAACTAGTCTGGTTAATGAAGACGGTGCTAAAACTGAAAATCAAAATGACCCAGTGATCGTAAGGTTGACTACAGAAGACGTTGCAACAAGTTTACTTCCTGACCCAATTAAAGACTTTCTGCTTGGCTCTCCTACTGCTTTAGGCAAAATTAATACGGTAAACCTGAACTTAACTATCCGAGCTAAGGCTACAGATAGAACCCTTCTATTTGCAACACTTAATTTAACCGTTCAACACGAAGGACAACCAACTAAGGGAATAGGAGTAGAGTTACGTGCTAGCAGTAATCTTTGTGAAACACAAATTACATATCCGCAAACATTTTCAACAGATAAATCTTTTACAGCTCTACAACAACATGTAAATTCGGTTGGAGCAATTCAAATTGCAAAAGGGTTAATTAATATTGGAAATAATGCCTGTCAAAGAATTCAGCCAACAGAAAAAGTTCTAGCCCCAGTTCTTGCTTAATCTTCTTTTTCTTGCGATGGTTTTCTTGTTGGAGAAACCGATGAGCTTGATGATAAGCTTGATGGAGTTGGAATGCTTTCAACCGCTTGATTTCTAATATTTTCTACTGTTTTTTGTGTACTCTTAAACTTTTTTGCTGCTTCCATTGCATTTTTAACCGCTTCTCTTGCCTGCTCTGCCACTTTATCCTGCACCTTTAACAATTGCTCCTGTTTTTTCTTCTCTGCTTCAAGCAATTTCTCTTCTGCTTTTTTTAATGCTTCATTTTTCTCCTCTATTGCTTTTTTCAAAGCTTCCTCCCTACGTGTTAAAGACTGTTTTGCTGCTTCGCTTGCTTCGATTTTTAGCTCTTTTATGTCTTGCACCAAGTCTGTAGCCGATTCAAAAGCTTGAGTTGCATCTTTCTCTGCCTTGCGTTCCAGACTGTCTCTAATTTCGTTGTCTAGCTCATCATCCGGCAAAGCATCCTCTACTTTTATTTTTGAATTATCCAACGACTCCTGAACAACAGTAACTCTTGCTTTTAATTCTCCACCCGTCTGTTCTTCCAAATAATCCAATACCTCTCTTTTTTCTTTAATTGAAGTATTAAGTTTCCTTGCTAAACCAGATACATCTTTTCCTTGTAATTGAGTTGTGGCAAGCTCATCTGCTGATTTTTGTAAATTTTCCTGCACGCCTTCAAGAGCAACTTTGACTCCGCTATTGCTTTTGCGAGCCAGCATAAAACGAAGCTCTGCCATTCGCTCGCCGGCAATTGCTTCGTACGCTATTGCTTTTGCCTCGGGATTAAAGGCAAAAAACACCCGAACATTTTGCTTAACTTGATCCAGGAAAAAAAGAGGACTGTCCGGAAGAATTAGACCGGGTCCTTGGGCTGTTGGCGGAATGGTGGGCGTTGATGAGTTTGTCGCTACTCCCAATACTCTTGACCTATGACGAGCAGAAACAGGCTGAGGCAGGAATAAAAGAAAAAGCAACAAAATGCTCACAAAAGATAGAGCTGATAAAAACCTTTTGCCCACAACATTATTATTGAGATATTTTTGTTTGTTGTCAAGCCCTAGTTAAGCCGTTCAGGATTTGACAAAGGAATCGTCATTGCGACCCCGAGCGAAGCCGAGGGGGAAGCAATCTCAAGAGATCGCCACGCCACCTTTGGCGTGCTCGCGATGACGTTTCCCTTGGAAGCTCCTGAACAATTACCTAGTTAAAGACGCTAGATTAATACTACTTACGCAAAATCTTATTGTTCGAGCTTGTCGAGAACTATTTCTTTGAAAACTTCTTGACTCCCCCCGCCGATGGAGGGGCGGGGCCGCTCGAAGAATAACCCCGTAACTCGTATAGACTTATGATACTATATTATTTATGACCGCAACCAGTCATGCAGTTATAGGCACTATAATTGCAGCAAAAATTGGCAATCCCTACCTTGCAATTCCAATTGCAATTGCATCCCACATTGCCGCAGATCTGGTCCCTCATTGGGATGTAGGAACAAACAGACACAAAAAAACCAAACAGAAAATTAGAATAGATGCTGCAATAGATGTTATTGCGGGCTTTATTGTTTCGTATCTACTGATTACATTTCTTTTTCCGCAAACAAACCTTTTATACGCATTTATTATAATTCTTGCCGCCCAGTCTCCTGACTGGCTTATGACTCCATATTATTTTTTTGGTATTAAACAATTTAAATGGGCATATCTCTTAGGAAAAGCAACCAACAGAGATCTGGACAAACCTTGGGGCATTATCAACCAGGTGGGAATTGTTATTTTATTAATCATTCTTGCAAAAATTCTATAGAATGAATAATTATATAAGATTCATATCTCTTAAGCTTAATCCTTTTTGGTTTTTTATTGCTTTTGTTACTATAGTTTTTGTTATATCTTTTATAATAGGCGGATTTTTGTATAACCCAAAAAATAAATCTACCAAAACCCCGATAACCAAGCCTTCTCCTACCGGCCAACCTATACCTGCCAAAGAAAAAATTAGCAGTCAAGAAAAACAGCGTATTGATGCGTGGATAGATAAGAATGATTTAAATCAGTACGGCGATCCAAAAAGCACTATGTATACGGGTGGAACGCCGCTATTTGATGAAGCAACAGGGAAAACAATTGATCGTTATGACTATATCCTAAAAAAACACCCCGACAGACCGTGGAATAAATAAAGAGATTGAACTCTCACCTTCCCCAACCCCTCCGACGACTGACTTGCCAACAGCAAACTGGAAAACGTATAAAAGTACTATCGTAGATACACTAGGATATGAGCTTAATCTTCCTTCTACATGGACTATTACACCATTCCAGGGTGGCGAAATTAACGCAGTACCATTAAAACTTGCACAAGTTATACACGCTGATACATGCACATCTTTTCCAGAAAACAGAATATATATCTTTCACCTTATTTCAAACAATCCAACAGTTAACATTAATAAAGAAATTGCGAATGCAAAAGCAGATGTCTTAGGAAAAAGCATAGAAGAAACTATTCAAACAGCTACAAATATTTCAATTCAAAAAGTGTCCATTAGTGATAAGTCAACGATGTACCAATATGCGTTTATAATTTCCCCAAAAGGATAGTATCTAATTTCGGCAATTGATTATTGCCTCTCAGAAGTAAGAAAAAACTTTGATCAAATTCTCCAAACCTTAAAATTCACCCAATAATCTTGTCATTGCGAGTGCAGCGAAGCAATCTCTATAATAAAATTGTGAACACCAAGCAATATTATGTTTACATAGCAACAAATAAAATCAACACTGTTCTCTATACAGGAGTAACCAATAACCTCATTAAAAGAATATTTCAACATAAAAATAAACTCGTATCAAGCTTCACCTCAAAATATAATATTAGTAAACTTGTCTACTATGAAATATATGAAAATGCGCTACAGGCAATTACACGAGAAAAACAGATTAAAGCAGGTTCAAGAACTAAAAAACTCAAATTGATTCAAGCAACAAATCCTGATTTTAAAGATTTATACGAAGAAATTGTTTAATGAGATTGCTTCAGGATTTCATCCTTCGCAATGACAGGGGCTGCACTCTTTATATCCTCTATTTTCCAAGCAGCGAAGTCGCATTTGGGATAGTTTGAACAGCCGAAGAATTTGCGGCCTTTGTGGGTTTTTTTGATAATAATTTTTCCACCATCTTTTGGGCAGGTAAAATTTGTTTCTTCTACAAACGCTTTTGTAAACCTACCCATTCTAACAACCAAAGGCGAACCACATTCTTCGCACTTTTGATCGGTTTGCTCAACTTCGATTTTTACCCGCTCCGCGCCTTTAACCTCTTCTAACTTTTTAGCAAAAGGCTTATAAAATTTGCTCATCATGTCCACCCAGTTTTTTTCCCCACTGGCTACATCATCCAACTGATCTTCCATGTCTGCTGTAAAAGGAATGTCGTCTATATCGGAAAAGTTTTTAACTAAAAAATCGTTTACTGCAATTCCAATAGAGGTTGGAACAAATTTATTCTCCTGCCTTTCCATATACCTTCTGTCTTCAATTGTTGAGATAATCGGAGCATAAGTAGATGGTCTGCCAATTCCCTTTTCTTCCAAAGTTTTAATTAAAGAAGCGTCGTTGTAGCGAGGAGGCTGTTGAGTTTCGTGTTCTTTATCTGTAACGGATTGCAAATTAAGCCTCTCCTCTGCTTTAAATTCCGGTAACCTTTTGTCTTCCAAAGCATACGGATTAACTTTTAAAAATCCATCAAAAACCAAAACCGAACCGTTAGCTTTGAGCCTGTAAGAATCTTTTCCACCTTCCAGGTGGTGTTGCTCCTGCGGCACACCTGGAAGGTGAACGCGTCCTGAAGCGTCAACCAAAACCGTTGTTGACTCAATAACAGCATTACTCATTTGTGACGCAACGGCACGGCGCCAAATCAACTCATATAATTTCCACCCATCGCTCCCAACTACACTTGATACCTGAGATTTTGCGTTTGATAATTCTATAAATGAAGTTGGCCGAATTGCTTCGTGTGCTTCTTGAGCTAATTTTTGTTTGGCCGCGTAAAAACGAAGTTTTTCCGGCACATATTTTTCTCCATACTCTTTTACTGCAAAACTTCTTATGGAGGTTTTTGCTACCTCGGCCATTACAACAGAATCTGTCCTGTGGTAAGTAATAAATCCTTCTTCGTACAATTTTTGAGCAGCCCGCATTGTTCTTTTTCCTGAAAAACCTAATCTTCTTGATGCGCTCTGCTGCAATGTTGATGTTGTGTATGGAGGCGCAGGCGAACGCTGTGTTTCTTTTTGCAAAACATCGGAAACTTTATATTGTTTTGTTTGAAGATCGGACACAATTTCCTTTGCTTGCTCTTCTGTATCAATAGTTGTCTTTGTCACTGTGTACTCGCCGTCGTAAAGATTAAATGTTTGCTGCTGTTCAATTTTTCCTCCATTTATTTCAATTAACTCAAACTCTGTTATTTGATTATTGTCATTGCGAGGACTCGAAGAGTCCGCGGCAATCCCATCATTTTGAGATTGCTTCTCCCTCGTTTCACTCGGGATCGCAATGACAGATTGTGTTTGTTTTAACAATACGTTGATAGTGTAATACTTTTCTTTTTTAAACTTTTCAATCTCTCTTTCTCTTTCTACAATAAGTCGAAGAGCAATAGACTGAACTCTTCCTGCAGACAATCCCCTTCTTACTTTTTGCCAAAGAAGAGGAGATAATTTATATCCTACCAACCTATCTAGTACTCGTCGGCCTGTTTGCGCGTTTACCAAATCTTCATCAATTAAACGGGGATGCGTAAGTGCTTCTCTTATTGCTTCCTTAGTAATCTCATGAAAAACAATCCTCCTAAAACGAGTATCACGGGTATCAAGCGTATCACGTGTACCACGAGCTTTTTTTCCCGTGGTACCTGTGATACTCGTGGTACCCTTTAATATTTCTACGATGTGCGCTGCGATTGCTTCTCCCTCCCTGTCCGGATCAGTGGCCAGAATAATAGAATCTGCACTTTTTGCAGCAGATTTTAAATCGGAAATTATTTTTTTCTTATCGGGAATAACCTCCAAAAGCGGTTTAAAATTGTGCTCTACATCCACGCCAATTTTGCTTTTAGGCAAGTCAATAATATGCCCCATCGAGGCTTTTATTGTATACTCGCTGCCTAAAAATTTACCGATAGTTCTAGCCTTAGTTGGACTTTCTACGATAACAAGATTCATCATATTCTAGTTAAAAGTTCAAAGTCCAAACCTTCGTCCCGAGCTCAGGTCGAGGGAGTGCAAAGTTAAGGAACAATTTATAGAAATAAAGTGTCATCACTTTTAATACTTCGACTTCGCTCAGTATTATCCTGAGTACAATCGAAGGATAACTTTTAATTTTGAACTTTGAACTTAATGTATCCCATAATTGTAGGCTACATTATACATGACATGTCAAGGGTGAATTCCATTATTGTGCTCTTTCGGTTTAGTAGTTTAAACTATTGTACTGATATATATTGGTAAGCTTAGCTATTTATAACGTACATATCTCCGTCTAAACTTTTTATTAACCCCTTTATTTCCATAAAAGAAAGCATGCTGCCAAGCCGTGAGGAAGAAAATTTTGAGCGCTTTACAATTTCGTCAAAATGCAATGTCTCATTTTCCAAAATCTCCAAAATAATTTCTTCTTCTTTACTATCTCCCCTTATTTTCTCTTTCCGCGTGATACTTGTGGTACCCATGGTACTCTTGATACCCAAACTATTAATAATATCGCTTGCAGTCGTGAGCAACTTAGCGCCTTTTGCTATTAGCTTGTACGGTCCTTTTGAGAGATTTGAAGTTATCGGCCCTGGTACTGCAAAAACTTTGCGGTTAAACTTAAAAGCGTAATCAGCTGTGATTAACGCACCGCTGTCTTCCGCTCCTTCGGTAACAACAATGCCTTGAGACAACCCGGCAACAATTCTATTTCTCGCTGGAAACGACCCTCTTGTTGGAGAGTATCCTAAAGGCAATTCCGAAACCACACACCCGCCTTTTTCTATTATTTGATCATAAAGACTTTGATTTTCAACTGGTGTCACGCAATCCACTCCGCATCCCAAAACCGCAATTGTTTTTCCATTGTTTTCGATTGTCGTCCTATGTGCAACCGCATCAACTCCCATTGCAAGCCCTGATACTATTGTAAATCCAGACGAGACCAATTCGGCTGTAAGTAATTCTGTAACATCTCTACCGTACTGAGTGATTTTTCTAGTCCCTACAACGGCAATAACTTTTCTGTCATTGCCAAAGTTAGAAGAACCCGTGGCAATCCCATGATTTGTCATCGCGAGCGAAGCCTCGCCAAAGGCGGGCGAAGCGTGGCGATCTCTCGAAGAGATTGCTTCGTCGTTCACTTCATTCACTCCTCGCAATGACGAGGAGATTTCACTCACAATGACATCATTCAAAATCTCTACATCCCCTTTTACGTACAATACAAAAATAAGAAACGAAACATTTTTCTTTTGCAATTTTTCAACGTATTCCTCAATCGAAAACTTTATTTGAAAATCTCTTAACGCATCAAGAGTTTTTTCCCCAAGAATTTTTTTAAGGTCCGTCCTTATAACAATGTCTGACCTTGCGATAGAAGCCCACGCATCTTTTGCGCTTCCAAAGATTTTTAAAAGCGCTGCAAACTTTGCTGGTCCGATACCGGGAAAAACCGAAAACCCTAACCAATACATCCGCTCATCCATAAATTCAGATATCTCCACTATCTAGTTCTAACATATTTCATACAAGAATCTCAAATAAATATTACATATCAGAATTTTAATTGTAACAGTAAACTCTAATTAATATAGTTAAGAGTAAATCTATCATATGGCAAAAGAAATATGGCGTAGATTGTCCCCTATTAACCAGCCAAGTAAACTGCAGCTTCCGGAATTAGTTAACATGCCAGAGATTAATGAATTTCCCAATGGTGGACATACGCTTATTGTTGATGCAATTGGGCCACAGGCTGTTGAAGTTATGAATAAATTTCTTACTTTACTACAAAACTCAGGGGGTGCCCCAGAGCTTTTGGGTGTTGCTGCTTTTAACGTGCATCCGCAGAACGAACTCGCTATCGCAAGAACTATCAAGCAACCTATAAATCCGCTACGCAGAACACCTGTAGTTGTAAACGATCACCAAGAAGCAACATTAGAGTTTGCAGACCGATCACTAAGCCATGGAAGAACTGCACGAGCAGCTCTGCACTTTATAACGTATGCGCCAGAAACCAGAGAAGTAATTACAGAAACATGCAGATCGTACAGCGAGCACATGCCAAACATTCAAGATATCGGTGTTGTTATTCTTCCCGCCGAGTCTATTAGCCGCAGAAAAGCACTACGCGAGATGCAAAGATATCCACTTTATCGTCTAACAGATTTAATGCCGGTTATTTTTGTGGATCTGGATGCAGTAAAAGACGACAAAAGCGGACAAACTCTTTCTCGACAAGATGCATTCCTGCACGGCCTTGCAGGCCTTGTTGCCAGTCACCGCATATTTCCCTGGATAAACCCCGATAATTATCTAGATGTAATAAGAGAACTAAAGAAAGAAAGCCGCTTTATAGGCGCAGGTGTTGCTGTAGATAAAGTTCCATTGATTCCAGTGCTAAAAGGGTTACGAAAAGACATTCCGCAAAATGACTTTGCCAGTAATATCGGACAAGCAATATTTACATCACTCGCAGAATCGGCACTTATTACTTCACTACGAAGGAAACCTGGCTCGCAGTTATACATTAGCATTGCACAGCTGCCTCTTCATCCAAAGCATCCATACTATAAAAAATCGCTCTCTAATGATGTAAAAGGAGAAGTTCAAGAAAGGTTTGAAGAACTACAACTGCCCATACCTGCCGAACACGTTCAAATGCTCGGATACACAAAAATGCCAGAAATAAAAGATAGAAAAACTTCTAGCGTACCTATTGTTGCACTTACTCTTTTCCCCGGGGAACTAGTATTACCAGAAACATAAAATATTTTACTTATATAAACTATGGACATGCGAGAACGGTTAGCGCAATTATTTAAAGGAGGAGGACTAGAAAGCCATATAAAGCAGCATAACCCTTCGACAGCGCTTGCGAGAATCCGGAGCTGGCGGGAACAAATCGATCCAGACCCATCCCATGAGGCAGCACACCCTTTTTTACTAGCATTTCTCACAGACGAAATAGTTCCAAGACTTAAAGCAGAAACCATGGGAGTTACGCAAGTATTTAGACAAGTAAAACAAGCAAATAAAGGAGGCCTAAATTTTCGATCATCTTCACTTATTCTTACAGGAGAAATAGCAGAAGACCACGGGGTCTCAAATGGCATAATGCTTGCTGCTCAACTTAATTTAGGGTTTAAGCGGGATGCAAGCGTATGGGAGCTAGAGCGAATTGCAGCTTTAGAAAACCCTGGTGTATTTGATATGACGAATGAGCTAGAAATGTTTTTATTTACCGGAGAAGATGCAAAAAATACGCTAAGATATGCTCCATATTACAATACACGAGATACCGAACTTGTCACTATAAAACAAGGAAAATTTCCTCATACTATAGTTTTGAGTTCCGGCTTTAGTACCGCATACATTGATGTTGATGCAAAAAAAGAAGGCCTAAGTATCGTTGCAGGTAAGGCAAGAAATAAGAACAATGAACAACTTACAGACGGACAACAGGTAGTAAGCGTAATTGTTGATGAATTGGAAGAAACCCTACGCAAGTTAATTGATCCACAAGAGTATAAGCGCCATTATGAAGAAGGCGAAAGACGATTCGGTAACTACTTTCGATCAGAACATGATCGAATCAATACATTACAAGAACAAGAAAGAAAAGAACTTCCCTAAGAGTAAACCTTTAAATTTTAAACTCAAATATCGGAATTCTTTTCCAACCTATGTGGGACGATACGAATTAGCATCAGAAAGAAGAAAATTGAAATAATCGAACTTACAAAAGCGTTTATAAAAATATTCTGATAACCATAAACAAACAAAAAAATGATTGAGCTCGAAAATGATGAAAAGAAAACAAAAGTTACTGTCTGGATCTCAAACTTTTTTTCATAAAGCATAACTATAAAAAGAAAAATAATTAAAAATACGCTGCTTTTACCTAAATGCCCAAGAGTTATAATGTCCAAAAGAAAACCCGAAAAAAAAGCTGCCCCAACTACCCACGATTCTTTTTTAACTATGTAATAAACAAGAAGCACGTTAAGAACAAGAGGTATTGTTGTTACCGATGACTGAGCAAAAACAGAAATTAAAAGAATTAACCAAGCAATCCACTTTTTCATTATTCTTTATATCCCATCACAACAAAAATTGTTGAAAGCTTGTTAAAATTAAGCAAACTTTTAACACTGGCTGTTTGGAAAAGACTACTTGGTTTTTTTTCAATTGAAACAATTTTTCCGATAACTAAATCCTGCGGATAACCTGTACCGTTTATGTCAAAATCGCCTTTTGTTATAACTGCATCAGAATTCTGTAATTTATCAGAAAGCAAAACATTATCCAAAGTCATTTCTCCGTTTCCCTGCCCTTTAATTACTCCCAAAGCTTGTGTTTCTAGAGTTTTTACCGTAAAAGAAGAAGACTCGCTGGTTAAAAGATTTACAATTGCAATATTTGAAGAAACTTTTATTATTTTTCCAACAACATTATCTTTAAAAATAACCGCCTGTCCGGTTTTAATTCCGGAAGATAATCCATGATCAATAACAAAATATTCCGGCATTGATAACCCGGGAACAAAAGACGGTGAACCAATAATATTTACTGGCAAAAGGCGAAGGGAAACAGGAAGTTTTGTTTCGAACTGATCTTTTAAAGCTTTATTATCTTCTTCAATTGTTTTTTGTGCGGTTAATTTTTTTAATAATACTGCATTTTCATCTTTTAATTTTTTTATTTCATTATTTGTTAAAAGTTGTCCGGGAAAATTAAAAACCTGCAATGTTATTTTTTGAAACGGCGCGGTTATCTTTTCAAATAATCCTAAAACGGGGTCAAAAACATGTGCTTTTTGCAGCATAATAATTGCAAACGACAAAAAAATAAAGACTAAAAATGTGAAAAATAAATTTACTCTTTTATGCATCTTTTAGTTGTAACTATAGGCTAGGCTTATAAGCAGTATTTTATTATTTTAAACCGCCCGTTACTTTTACCTGATCAAGAAGCAATTTGTCTTCCAGTAATCTGCCTGTTCCTCTAACTACTGTTGTTAAAGGGTCTGAGGCAACAACGACCGGCATACGAACTCTTTCGACAATTAAATGATCAAATCCGTAGAGCAGTGCTCCCCCGCCGGTTAATAAAATGCCGTGCTCTAAAATATCCGAAGTTAATTCTGGCGGAGTTTCTTCCAGTACATCGGCCACTTCTTCAATTATTTTTGACAATACAGATGCCAATGCCTCACGTACCTCTGTTTCGGTAATACGAATACTTTTAGGAAGCCCTGTTTCTATATCTCTCCCCCGTACTATTGCCATTTTCTCTACTTTGTCTTCAACCTCTTTTATTTCTTCTTTTAAATCTTCAAATCCCTCTCTCTCTATCTTTGTTTTTTTCAACTTTGAACTTTCAACTCTCGCCCTGAGCGAAGCCGAAGGGTTGAACTTTGAACTTTTCTTGTATGCGCTGCCTATTTTTATTTTTAACTGCTCGACCGTACTTTCTCCCAAAAGCAATCCGTGTCTTAATCTTACATAGTGAGAAATTGCCTGATCCATTTCATCTCCTGCAAAACGCAAAGACCGGCTTACTACAATTCCACCTAAAGATATAACTGCAATTTCTGTTGTTCCTCCGCCTACATCTACAACCATAACCCCCGTTGGCTGAAAAACCGAAACATTTTCCCCTATTGCTGCTGCCATTGGTTCTTCTATTAAATACGCTTCGCGTGCCCCTGCTTGAAGCGCTGCTTCCCAAACCGCGCGTCTTTCTACTTCGGTTACGGCCGATGGAATACCGATTACAACTTTTGGCCGGGCAAAAGATGAAGGCATAAAGCTGCCGTATTCATGAACTTGCGATACATAATGAGAAATCATTGCTTCTGTTGCGTCAAAATCCGAAATTACACCATGTCTTAAAGGCTTAACCGTTGCTATACTCATTGGAGTTTTACCAACCATGTTTTTTGCTTCGGTACCAATTGCAATAACTTTTTTTGTTTTTTTATGAACGGCAACAACCGAGGGTTCTCTTATAACAATTCCCTTGCCCCGCACCCAAACCAAGGTATTTGCTGTACCTAAATCTATACCAATGTCGTGGGAGAAAAGACTAAAAAATTTATCAATCATAGAGATTTTGAGGATAGAATTTAGAAACTAGAAGATGGATCTTGAGGTTAGAAAATAGATGATAGAAATCCATCTTCAATTATCAAGCTTCAAATTCTAGCTTCCAATATCTAGCGTCTATCGTCAATCCTATTATTTCCCATTCTAACATCTTGCCACATGTTTGCCAATATGGTAGCATTAACTAGTTCAAAGTTCAAAGTTCAAAGTTCAAAGTTAAATAAGGAATTTCCATTTTAAAATAAAGTACCTTAATTTTGCATTTTGAACTTTGAATTTTTAACTTCTTTCAATGACTATTATAAAAATCTGCAATCGCATCATTGAGTATTCATTCTACCTTCTATTTATTCTGGTTCCACTTATTTTCACAAGCAACACGTCGGAACTTTTTGAGTTTAATAAAATTTGGATCACCTTTGCTTTTACAATTATTATTGCAGGCGCATGGGCTACAAAAATGATTGTTCAAAGAAAAATTCTTATCCAAAAAACGCCGCTGGACATACCTATTCTTCTCTTTTTATCTTCTCAAATTATTTCAACTTTTCTTTCTCTTGATATGCACGTTTCTCTGTGGGGATATTATTCAAGGTTTAACGGAGGCTTATTTTCTATTTTTTCCTATATCCTTCTCTATTATGCGTTTGTAACCAATTTTGTATCTGGTAAAGCTACCCATAACACTAACTTACCTCAAACAGACTCAAATGGTAATGCTTTGCATAACGCACATAATAAAATGGGATGGAAACCAAAAGCAGATATTTTAGGTATAACAGAGCTCCAAGCCCTGGATGCCAAAACAATGATCAAAAGAATTATTAAAATAAGCTTTATAACAGGTTTTCTTGTTGTTTTATGGGGCATACCTTCTCATTTTGGCCATGATCCAACCTGTCTTTTATTTAGAGGCAATTTTGATGTATCGTGCTGGACAGATGCTTTTCGTCCGACTGTTAGAATCTTCTCAACCCTTGGCCAACCTGCCTGGTTAGCAGCATACCTAGCAATACTTACTCCGATTGCAACAGCTTTTGGTATTCAAAAAATCCAAAACTCAAATAAGACTAATACAGCAAATAGGCAGTCTCTACCAATTACAAATAAAAAGTCACAATCGTTTCTAAAGTATTTGCCTTACTTTATATTATCCTCGCTTTTTTATCTTTCTATACTTTACACAGATGCCCGTGCGGGTCTTTTGGCAATCTGGACTGCTCTTTTTGTCTTGCTTTTAGCATACGTGTGGCTTCAAAAAGAACAAATTTTTAAATTATCATTATTAAATTCCAAATACCTGCTTGCTGTATTTATATGCATGGGGGTTCTAACTTTCTTTAACGGAACGCCTTTTGGACAACTTACCTTCGCAACTTTTACGGGAATAAAAAGCAAATTCTTTGTAAAACCTGTTGAGAAAGCACAACCGGTAATTGAAAAGCCCAAAAAACCATCTAGTACTCCCTCTTCGCCTATAACGGCAGGTCAAGGAGGCGGAACAGCATCGGAAAAAATTAGAATGATAGTCTGGCAGGGAGCAATTGATGGATGGAAAAATAATCCTCTTTTTGGCACCGGAGTAGAAACCTTTGCTTTTGCATACTACAAATATCGGCCAGCTGCCCATAATCTAACTTCTGAATGGGATTATCTTTACAATAAAGCTCATAACGAGTACCTAAACTTTCTAACAACAACCGGAATTCTTGGACTGGGGTCTTATCTTTTAATGATTGGGTTATTTATATTTTTAGCTCTCAAAAAACTTATAGCCCGAAATGTAAACTTTGAACTTTGCATTTTGAACTTTGCATTCTTAGCTAGCTATATAGGCATTCTTATTTCTAATTTTTTTGGATTTTCTGTTGTGATTGTAAATCTTTATTTTTTTCTTATCCCCGCCTTTGTATTTATTTTGCAGGAAATGATTAATACACAGAAAATATTTTTATTTCCAAATGGCGGATCTTTTCCTAGCTACAAAAATAATGAATTAAAAATATCAACTGCGCAATGGATTTCTATTTCTGTTTTAATATTTTCTATTTTATATTTACTATTTACTTTATTTACATACTGGGATGCCGATACAAACTATGCGCTTGGATACAACTACGATAGAGTCGGACAATATCAACAAGCCTCTCCTTTGCTTCGCAGCGCTGTAGCAAAACGCAGTGATGAACCTACGTTCTGGGACGAACTCTCTTCAAACGATGCGATATTATCGGCTTCTTTTGCTTATCAAAAGGATTTAACAATGGCTAATAAGCTGGCAGAAGAAGCAATTAATATAAGCAACAGCGTTACAACCGAACATCCGAATAATCTTGTATTCTGGAAAACAAGAGTCCGTGTTTTTTATACTTTAAGCCAATCCAACCCGCAATATCTTAACGATGCGCTTAAAAGCATAATAAAGGCAAACGAACTCGCGCCAACCGATGCAAAAATCGCTTACAATCTTGGAGTATTATATGGCCAAACCGGAAATATAGAAAAGGGTATAGAGGCACTCGAAAAAACAATCAAATTAAAACCGGATTATAGGGACGCCTACTATGCTCTTGGCCTTTTCTACCGCGAAGCCTCTAATCCAAATAACGGTAAACCTGCCAGGCCTGAGTTTCAGAAAAAAGCAATCGAAACAATGCGATATATTCTCCAGCGTTTTAACACAAATGATAACCCAGCCAAAGAAGCCCTCAAATCCTGGGGAGCGTTGTAAACACTTCTCCTCATCTCGTTGATTTCGGAAAGTTGTTATGTTAGTATTCTTCTACATATGCCAACGCTAGTAGCCAAACAAATAAGAAAACCAAGTTTAGTTGATACATTGAAAGTAACAGGAACACTTGTCAAAGCTATAGCGGCACATCCAGAAGGTGCTATTAGCATATTTAGCCGCGGTAATAGACCAATAGGCGCTTCATTCGATATTGCCGCAAACTGCAACCTCCGCTGTCAACACTGCTATCTGTTTAACAAAGATCATCAAGAAGAAGGAATAAGTAACGAAGAAGAATACCTTGCTACACTTAGAAGAATAAAGCAAGAAAACCCCAGTATTGTTCATGTAACTTGGGTGGGAGGGGAACCCATGTCAAGAAAAAGATTATTAAGAGAAGCTGTAAAGGTCTTTTCCACTAACTGGGTAGTTACAAACGGAACAATACCAATTGATGGAGAATGGAAAAACACGGCATTTTTTATATCAATTGACGGCACGGAAGAGGTGCATAATAAAATTCGCCAGCCATATAGAAAAACATTAACTAATGTACCACAGGGTCAAGAACTAACAATGGCAACATACAATGTCTACCAAAGAGCAAAAAAGAATTGCCAAACGGCAACTGCTCCCACACTTGTACATACTGTAATTAACAAAATCAATAAAGACACTATTACTGACCTAGTAGCAGAATGGAAAAAAGACACGCCAGTGAGAGGTTTTGCTTTTAGTCTCCATACACCTAAGGTTGATAAAACAGGAGCATCAGGTATGTCAGAGAATGATAAAAAACTTTTTCTACCAGACAATGAACGAAGAACTGTAGTTGAAATGCTTCTTGAATTAAAAAAACAATATGGAAACTTTATTATTATGAGTGATGAACAGATTAGAGACTTCTTGCCAGAACGACAACTCGAGGTTTTTGGCGCTAATTGTGCGCTAGCAAGAGGAGCCGTTTACTCTTTTGATGCAAAATTTGAACGTAAAAATCCTTGTGTAATGGGACCGGGGATGAATTGCGGTAAGTGCGGCTGCGTTATTCCAACAATTTTTGATCGAGTAGCGCAACTTGATCTTGCAACAATGAAAGCAACTCTTATGACATTACCAAAAGCATCTACTAAATAATTTTTTCTTCTAATTAAGACTTCATGGACTTCTTATTTTTAATTACTCTTTAAAGTTTTATTATATTCTTCAACTTTTAAATCTATCTCTCTAGCTAATTATGGTATAATCAAAGCGGATTTATTAGATATGTTATCTATTGTTATAGCGCCGGATCCGGTTTTGTCTAAAAATGCAGATAAGGTTGAGAAAGTTAATAAAGATGTTTTGCGGCTGATTGAGGAAATGAAACAAACGCTACTTTCGAGAATATTTATAACTAAGCTTACAGAAAAGTCTCCAATTGGAGTTTTTATTAATCCTGAAATAATACAGATTGACACGGATAATAATCAGCGGATATCCGCAGATAATCAGCGCAAATCCCCTCCGACAAAACTCGAGGGCTGCCTTTCTTTGCCAAGCATTTGGGGCACGGTTTTTCGCAGTCCAAAAATCAAACTGGAATACCTTGATGAAAACGGAAAAACACATTCAAAAATATTTACCGAATTTATGGCAACAATTATGCAGCATGAGATTGATCATTTAGACGGCATTCTCTTCCCAAAACGGGTACTCGAGCAAGGTGGAACGCTTTATAAATCTCACAAAAATAAAAAAGGACAAGACGAATTTGATGAGATAGAAATCTAGACACGAATTGATCCGAATAGAATTAGTCCGAATTTGTCCGAATCCTTTGATAAAATACATAAGACAAGCCATTAGATAATACACAAAACAAATGTTCGGATTTATTCGGAAGTATTTTTATTAAAATATATTTGTATGATAAAACTAATTTTTTTCGGCGCTGGCCCTTACGTTATTCCAATCATAGAAACTCTCAGAGAAAACTTTAACCTTTCTCTCGTGGTAACGACCGAAAAAAAACCAACCGACGCCGTCCCCTCGTATTGCTTGAGGAATAAAATTCCCTACATTACCATATCTTCGTTCTCCGATCCTAATTGGAAATTAGAAATTAAAAATTGGAAATTTGATATTGCTGTTCTCGCTTACTTCGGCCTTATTCTCCCAAAGAGCATACTTGAACTATTTCCTCTAGGCATTTTAAATGTCCACCCTTCTCTTTTACCCAAATACAGAGGCCCAACGCCGGGACAAACAGCAATTTTAAATGGCGACAAAGAAACAGGCGTTACGATTATAAAACTCGACGAAGAAGTTGATCACGGTCCAATTTTAGCCCAAACTATAAAACCTATTCCGCCAAATTACACTACGCCACAGCTTTATACGGAACTTTTCGATGATGGCGCAGGGCTTCTTGCCGCGCATATTGACAATTACCTAAAAGGCAAAATTAAATTAGAACCACAGGATCATAAAAAAGCAACCTTTACCCCCACGCTTACAAGGGGGGATGGTTTTATTGACCTTGAAAATCCACCTAGTACTGAAAAACTCGACCGGATGATAAGAGCTTACTACCCCTGGCCCGGCGTTTGGTCGCGCATTTCTCTAAGGACGGACCTTAAAAAAAGCCAAAAAATCAATACGAATGAAGGTCCGTCCTTAAAAAGCAAAAGCATTATAAAATTTCTTCCCGAAAAAATGATACAAGTCGAGGGCAAAAAACCCATGAGTTACAAAGACTTTATTAATGGCTATCCCAACGCAAAGTTAATTTTTAATTTAAAATTTTAAATTATTAACCCGTTTTTATCTTTCCAAATAAAATACGGACTGCCTCTTGCGGAGTTTTTGCAACGTAAATTTTCATGATTTGTCTTTCATCCAAATACGTATTTGCCAACTTATCTGCCCAGCCAGGAATACCCTTTATGGCAACTGTGGGTTTCTTATTACGGTATGCTATTGCGATCTCTTGAAGGGTACCCGAACCACCACCAATTGCAATAAACCCATCACACATAGATACAATAAGCGATTCCTCACCGCAATTAATCATTCCGGAAACTACTTCAACATCTACGTATTTATTTGCTTGACTTCTCTCGCTTCCAGAAATAATACCAACTGTTATTCCGTCATTCTTTTTTGCCCCGCGGCAAGCTTCTTTCATAACGCCACCTTTACCTCCGCAAACCAAAACAGCGTTCTTAAGAGCAATAAGTTTTCCTACCTCATAAGCTACGCGTAAACCCTTTTTACTGGGTTTTCTCCTAGGATATTCTTCCGAACCTGCCGATCCAATAACTCCAATTTGCAGTTTTCTCATAATAAACTTTTTATCTTTTCTTCGCTACAAAAAGACATACCTGTGTGTATTCAAATCCTTCAAGAATTTTAGGCTTCCAATTTAGTCGATCGCTGTATAATCTTAATCTGCTCAAAACAGCGGATCCATCTAGTATTGGTTGATCAACTTCTCGATATAGTACCACGTCGCAATTTGCTTCTTCTAATATTGCGGCTGTAGCCTCAGATGCATCTCTTCCCCGTTTCCTATCGAAAGCGTAAACTGGGTGTTGTACAACAAGAATGCCTCCGTGTTGAAGTTTCCTACTGGAAAGAGCAAATGATTTTTCTAAAAGCTCAGTGCCATAATAACCGCCGTCATGAAAACGTTGTTCGCTCGGAATCTCTGAATAAACCAAATGATCTTCGCCATCTATTAATGGCCATGGTTCAGTATTAATATTGGAAAATACAAGATCAAAATACTCATCGGGAAAATCTTCAATAGACGTATAATCGCCTTCTATTGCAGTTATCGTTAACCACCATGGATATTGTCCGTACAAAGCAGCCAGTGCTTGATAATACTCCGTAAAACCAGAAGCTATATCAACTGCTACAACGTGCCTAATCCCATCCTGTGCAAGCGTAATAGGAAGAACCATCGATCCCGTCCCTATATCAAGAGCTTTTATTTCTCCAGGAGATTTTTGCTCCCGTAAAATATTCAATCCATCAGCAACACCCTTTGATTGAATTTCTGTATACCATGACGCAGGCGTAATATTTGCCGTATTTGGTAATACCAAAACCCTATCTCTTATCTTTATCTCATACTGATCAACGTTTCCTGTATTAGCTATTCGAAAACGTATTATGTTTGGATTTCGAACAAAAAGATTGAATCTTGATTCGTCCAACGGTAAATACCCTTGATCGCACTCGATGACTAGCGGTGATTGTAGGCCATCAACAAATTTTCGCCGCATCATGACCATATTATCTCCATATTCGTACTTGATTTCTACTCCCCGCATATTTGAGGCTATTTTAACAGATCTATTTAAAACTTGCACATCAGGGCAAAAATAAAAGGCTTCTGCATTTCGTCATCGCGAGTCCGCCAAGTCAGACTTGGCGAGACGTGGCGATCTCTTTTTGAGATTGCTTCGTCGTCAGTCAGATGACTGACTCCTCGCAATGACGAGGCTGTCATTCGAATAATTAGAAATTTACTGCGTTAAAGAACAGCAGGAGTTTCTACAGATGTAGATTCAATAGCTACCGATGCATTTTTCACTTTCATCGCTTCCTTCGCGCGTCTTAAGCACTTTGTGCAAAGACGAACTCTTTTAAGGTTGTTGCCAACCATAATTTTAGCATAGTGAAGATTGGGTTTAAAAATTTTCTGCGTTTTTGGGGCTCTTCTTTTCCAACGGCCTCCGGCCACACCGGGATGGTGCTTGTGCTGTTTTCCGATCATTGCTCCTTTACCGCATAATGCGCATTTCATTGCCATATAATTATTTTGAGGATAGACTATAGAAGCTAGACAATAG
>JACPAR010000004.1 GCA_016180725.1 Candidatus Levyibacteriota bacterium
CCAAAACTAAGTAGAGAAATTTTTATAATCGGGACAAAAAATTAATCTTGCAAAAGTAGTAGAAACGTGCTATGTTTCTACAGCCTGTTGCAGGCGGTTGGAATGAAGCGAGCAGCTTTTTTAGCTTTTATATTAATTTTTTTCTTTAGCATACAGTTTGTAAATGCTCAAGAGATAAATTTGTCGCCAACAGTAGAACCCTCTGCTGTCCCTTCGCTGTCTGAAGAGTCTGTTGAGTACCAGCTCCCATATCCTGGTCTTTTGCCGGACAGTTCTTTTTATTTTTTAAAAGTAGTAAGAGATAAAATTATAAGCTTTCTTGTTTCGGATCCGTTAAAAAAAGCAGATTTTGATCTTTTGCAGGCAGATAAAAGGTTGAGTGCCGGTGTTTATCTTTTTGACAGGAGAAAATTTAATCTGGCAAGCTCGACAATTCTTAAAGGAGAAAACTATTTTGAGGAAGCTTTGGTTAAAGCAGAAGAGGCAAAAAAGCAGGGAATGGATACGGGAAATATTGGAGACAGGTTGCTAACAGCTTTTTTAAAACATAAAATTGTAGTTAAAGGTTTAGAAAAAAAAGCTCCAAACGAGAATAAAGCAGAGTTCTCAAGCTTGGTAAAAAGAATAGAGGGCTTCGAAAATAGAGCTAGTGAGTTAAAGACGAAATAAAAATATAAAGTTATTTAAATGACCATATTTTTTACTCACAAGATTCTTTAGTTGGCAACTTTGTTTTAAAATCAGTACACTTTTTTTACCCTGCCATTTTACCCGTTTTCCAACTGCCGTAAAAATGAAGCTAAAAATTAGGTTGACTAGTTTTGATATAGAAATTTCTAGTTGACACTATAGATTTAGGGCCATATGATTTTGTAGGCACTAGATATAGTGCCGAAGGCACAGTTAAAAGTTCAAAGTTCAAAATTAAAAATTTCAATTATAACTTTGCACTTTGCATTTTGAACTTTTAATTTGTTATGAAGTGTCCTTATTGCGGAAGCAGAGAAACAGAGGTTGTAGAAACAAGAGATAGCGAAGATTTAGAAACAATTAGAAGAAGAAGGTCGTGTTTAAAATGCGACAAGAGGTTTACGACTTACGAGCGGGTAGAAAATGTTAATTTAATTATTATTAAAAAGGGTGGCAAAAGAGAACAGTTTAACCGGGAGAAACTAAGAGGCGGAATACTTAAAGCATGTGAAAAAACAACAGTACCGGTTGAAAAAATAGACAAAATTGTAGCTGAGATTGAAAGAGAATTAAGAGGAGAAGCAGGAATAGAGGTTGAAAGCAATAAGCTGGGACAAATGGTTGCTAACAGATTAAAAAAGATAGATAAAGTAGCATACATAAGGTTTTCGAGTGTTTTTAGAAGGTTTGTTGATGTGGAAGATTTTGAAAAAGAAGTGAAGAGGTTGATTAAGTAAATAGCCTTACGCATTTCTTTGGTTATTCATTTATATTTTTAATACATTTGTGAGTTAAATAAAGCTATGCAATTAGACGGAATTAGACAAAAAGTATTTATAGACAGATATTCTATCAAAGATAAAAACGGTACTCCTTTGGAAAAAGTACCGGAGGAAATGTGGAGAAGGGTAGCAAGTGGAATTGCCAAGCAGGAAAAAAAAGCAGAGAGAAAAAAATGGGAAGAAAAATATTACGGTATCATGTCGGATTTTAAATTTGTTCCCGGAGGAAGAATTTTATCCGGTGCCGGCACAGGTTATCAGGTAACTTATTTTAACTGCTTTGTAATTCCGTCACCTAAAGATTCCAGAGAAGGAATTTTAAATTCGCTTAAGCAGCTGGTAGAAATTCAATCGCGTTCCGGCGGAGTGGGGCTTAACCTTTCATCCTTAAGACCACGCGGTGCCAGGGTTAAGAAAGTCAACGGCACGTCTTCTGGTCCGGTAACTTGGGCAGGACTTTTTTCTTATGCAACCCATGATGTTGTTCAGCAAGGCGGTACAAGACGCGGCGCAACAATGCTTATGCTTTGGGATTGGCATCCGGATATTGAAGAATTTATAACAGTTAAGCAAGATCTTTCTAAAATTAACGGCGCAAATCTATCGGTTTGTATTTCCGACGCCCTCATGACAGCTGTAAAAGAGGATGCTGATTGGGATTTGGTTTATCCAGATTTGGATGATCCGCACTATGATACAAAATGGAACGGCGAATTGGATGAATGGAAAAAAATGGGCGGTAAGGTAAAAGTTTATAAAACCGTAAAAGCCCGTTTTATTTGGGATTTAATTTGTACGGCTGCCTGGAGATCTGCTGAGCCGGGCCTTCACTTTTTAGAGCGATCTAACAAACGTTCAAATACATGGTGGTTTGAGAAGCTGATTGCGACCAATCCATGCGGCGAGCAACCCCTGGGAGCGTGGGCAGTGTGTAATTTAGGCGCGATGAATCTTGCCGCTTATGTTAAGAACGAAAAATTTGATTTCGATTCATTTAGCAAAGACGTTAAAGTTGCCGTACGTTTTCTAGATGACGTTATTGACAGCACATATTATTTTTTTGAAGAAAACGAAAAAAGAGCCAAAGAAATAAGAAGAACAGGTCTTGGTATTATGGGAATTGCCGACGCCTTAATTAAAATGAAGGTGCGTTATGGCAGCCAGGAATCATTGCCTGTAATTAAAAAGATTTTTGAAACTTTAAGGAACAGTGCATATGAAGCATCGGCTGATATTGCTAAAGAAAAAGGAGCGTTTCCTAAATTTAGCAAAAGTAAATATCTAAAAGGATATCATATTAAAGCCTTACCTAAATCAATCCGGGAAAAAATTGCGAAACAGGGGATAAGAAACGCAGTACTTTTAACAATTGCTCCAACCGGAACAACCAGCTTGCTGGCTGGTGTTTCCTCCGGTATAGAACCTGTTTACGAGTTTACCTTTTTAAGAAGAGATAGGACTGGAGAGCATATCTTATATCATCCATTGTTTGAAGAGTGGAAAAAAGAAAACCCAGATGCAGAAAAACCCGATTATTTTGCCTGCGCAAACGATTTAACACCTCTGGAGCACATTAGCGTTCAGGCAATTGCCCAGGAATATATAGATGCATCTATTTCAAAAACAGTTAATGCTCCAAACGCTCACACAATAGATGATGTAAAAACTCTTTACATGTTAGCTTACGATATGGGCCTTAAAGGCGTTACATATATGCGTGACGGTTCGCGTATGGGAGTTTTGGAAAGAATAGATGATAAGCCTAAAGAAGAACAAAAACCCGCAGGTCCGGTTTCGACTGTTGTTTCCCGTCCGATGATGGTTGAGGGCGTAACTTATATGACGGAAACACCGATTGGAAAAACTTATGTTACAATTAACCACGATGATAAAAACCAACCCTTTGAAGTATTTATAACAAACGGTAAAAGCGGATCAGATGTTGCAGCTATGGCGGATGCTCTGGGAAGAATGGTTTCGATAGTACTTCGTTTAAGCAGCACTGTTTCGGCCAGAGAACGTATGCGAAAAATTGTTTCGGAGCTTGCCGGTCTTGGCGGAGCAAGAAGTGTTGGTTTTGGAGAAAATAAAGTGAGATCTTTGCCCGATGCAGTTGCCAAAGTTTTAGCAAAACATTGTCGTTTTAGAGTAAACGGTCAGGTAGAGGATAAAGATGTTTTTAACGGTGCTGCCGAGAAAGAAAATGGACTAACAAATGAAAAAACAAATGGTCCTGCGCTTCAAAATGGCCACGCAAACGGTTCTGTGGCAAAAGAGGCCTTAGAGGGTAAAGAGGATCCGGTTATAATACAACAGCTTCCGCTTGAGGGGACAGGCGTATCCGGTTCGGCAACAAACCTTTTTGATATTTGTCCGGAGTGTGGTTCGGGAAGTTTAGCTTATCAGGAAGGCTGCAAAAAATGCTATGCCTGCGGTTATTCAGAATGCTGAATAACCGTTTTTCACTCGGAACTAATAAGTTTTGATTCTTGAAAAAAAAAGACAAACAGAGTATTATACACAAATAATTTCATGTATTGGGTAATCACGGTGCAAATCCGTGACTGTGCCGCAACTGTTAAAGTCAGAAAACCATATGTGACTAAAATTCCCGGTCAGGATAATTTTTAAATTTAGATTGTCCTTCTTGGGAATTTCCCGGAAGGATTTTTTATGCCTGAAAAGATTAAAAAAAAGATTGAAAGGATAGACAGATCAAAGTTGGTAATGTTTGGCTTTGCCTCAAGCCTTGTTGTTTTAGGAATATTAATGGGTTTGATTTTTGAAGTAAAAGATAAAGAGTATAAGCTAAAAGCCGCTACTATTTATCCAACCGCAACTACTTCAAAAACAATTAGCAATCATTTTTTTTATAAAGGCGAAACAGGAAAGAATGCATTGGAGATTTTAAAACAAAAAGCAAGCATTGAACAAGATAATTCAGGAATGGTGTCTTCTGTAAACGGCAGAAAAGCAGACTTGGTAAAACACGAATACTGGGCATTTTATGTTAACGGTTCGTTGGCGCAAGTCGGTGCAGCAGATTATCAGACAAAAGATAGCGATAAGATTGAGTGGAGAATCGAGAAGTATTAATTTCTAATGTTTAAAAATTAAATGATTAAAAATTCATTAAAAATTAAAAATTTAAAATTAAAAATTATAGAGTTATTTGTGCCATTGTCTATAATTTTGTTTGCGGTTATCTTGAGGCTTATTCCTCACCCTGCAAATTTTGCTCCGATTGCGGCGATGGCTTTGTTTGGCGGAGCTTATCTTGATAAGCGATACGCGCTTACAGTTCCTTTAATTGCCATGCTGTTTTCTGATTATTTTTTGGGTTTCCACAGTGTCATGATTTTTGTTTATGGCAGTTTTTTACTAACAGGACTAATCGGTTTATGGCTTAAAAATCATAAAAATGCCGCTTATGTTTTTGGTGCAGCCTTATTTTCTTCATTCCTCTTTTTCTTAATTACTAACTTTGGCGTATGGCTGGTTGGGGGATTGTATCCAAAGACGATCAGTGGTCTTTTGCAAGCGTATGTGTACGCGATTCCGTTTTTTCGAAACACAATTATCGGTGATTTGTTCTATGCGGGGGTGTTTTTTGGAGGATATGAGTTTGTATTAAAGACGATAGAAGCTAGACGCTGGAAATTGGATCTTGAAGCTAGAAAATAGAAAGATAGAGCTTTTCAAGTTTCTATCGTCAAGATCTAGCCTCTAGTGTCTAGTCTCAACTTATGAAAATTTATACCCGTACAGGTGATAAGGGAGAAACTTCTCTGTATGGCGGAAAGCGGGTTTCTAAAAGTTCACAGCGTGTGGAAGCGTACGGTACAGTGGATGAGCTTAACTGCGCAATAGGCGTGGCGATTACGCAAGTTCAAAGTTCAAACCTTCGTCCCGAGCTCAGGTCGAGGGAGTTCAAAGTTCAAAGTGACAAAGGAAAAATAAAAAAGGAGTTGGAAAATATTCAAAATGATTTGTTTCAGATAGGTGGCCAACTAGCATCGGCAGATGCAAAGTACAAAATACTAGATACAAAATACCTGCAAAATCGTGTTGAAAATTTTGAAAAATTTATTGACTTAATGGCAGAAGAATTGCCTGTAATCAGAAATTTCATTCTTCCTGGCGGAGGAAAAACCGGATCACTTCTTCATTTTGCTCGTTCAATCTGTCGGCGAGCAGAGCGAAGAATTGTTGAATTAGCAAAAAAAGAAAAAGTTGGGAGCGAAATACTCATTTATTTCAATCGTCTTTCCGACCTTTTATTTACCATGTCAAGGTTTGTAAATTACAAAGAAAAACAAAAAGAAATAATTTGGACTAAATAGTCCCGGGTGAATCTAGTGAAAATCTAGAACTGTGCCGCAACTGTAATTATGCTAGCTTGTTGAAGCATATAAGTCAGACCTCCGTTATGAGCCTTCCGAGTAGAAGCAGTTTTTTTTGTCGCTGTTACCACTCGGAAGCTCTTTGGTAGGCTCAGGATAAAGAGGAGTTTTTTTATGGGAGCAGCATTACAAGAAAGAAGAAATTATAACAGTGAGTATTTATATACCCAAGAAGCAAAAAGGGTAAATCGATTGCCGTCTGAAATGGCACATTTAAGGTATAACTGGGAGAGAGAAGGCTTAGCAAGAAACTGGTTTGATTTACCAAATACCGGATTTATGATAAATACACAGCTTAATTTTCTTTCTCAAGATTTACAAGAAGCTGGTCAAGACATTGGTAAAAGGGAAAAAGTAAATAAGTCTTGGCTTGAAAAAACAGAAACAGATTTAAGAAGTTTTATACTCGAGTATCTTGCTGGCAGATTAGTATTCCCAATCTACTATACAATCGAAAATGTTAATGGCAGTTTCAGAATTATAAACACTTTGCATGGACAAGGAAAAAAACTAGAAGATACAATTTCCAAAAAAGAGCGAAACGGAGCAGTTTGGGATACATTTGTTAATCATGTAGAACCTTTTTTGTTAAAAGCTAGAGATGGATCAATTGCTGTGGTAGATAGTCCTTCAGGTCCAAGCGGGTTTTTTGACGAAGCAGGAAATCCAATTGATTATCCAGATTCACAAACATATATTTTGCAAAAAAGAGGCAGCGAAATTGTCGGTTTTGCAATAAAAACAGACTTTACATTTTCTGAGCATAAAGAATTACTTGCAAGGCTCAGAAGGTATGCCGGCCAATCTGAACCGCAAATTGATAAGCTTGAAGATTATATAACAAACTTAGCTTTATTTGACAGTGCGAATATGCCATTAAAAATTGAAGATATATTAAATGTTATGCAAGACGTGCGGCTTAAATCAACTGGAGGGTCTTTGTGTGCTTTTGAAAATAAACTTTGGAGAGAGGTATACGTTGATATTAGGCGAGGCGATGACCTATGGAGATATGATAGTTTAACTGATGAATACATTGATGATTTTAAAGATTATTTCTTAGGTTCAACTAAAACTTATCAAGATGTAAAAGAGGCCTTGGCTGCAACCATACTTAGAATTTCTAGGTTCGTGAGAGGAAAATTAAAGCAAAATTCAGCATTAAGTTTTGGTATAAGAGACTATGGTTTAGAAAGATACAGTTTGTATGGAGCAGTGCTTAAAGATTTACAAAACATTGCAGGTTGTGCTGGAGGAGGCAGTAAAAGATCACTTTTTGATTCACTTGTTCCAAGATTTGGTGAAATTTCTAAACTAAGCTCAGACTCCGAAGAAAAAAGCTGCGTGCTTTGTGGAGAAAAAAATGAGGAGCTAGGGCCTTGCGGTGTGTGCTTACCATGTGAGGGAAAATAAATGAAAACCGGTATTCAATATTTTTTTCACTCCCTACTCTTTTTTACCCGAATTCCGGTTGGAAGGTTTGTGGTTATAGATGAGAAAACACTCATTGGCTCCCGCATATTCTTGCCTTTAGTCGGTGTAGTTGTTGGAGGATTAGCTGTTTTAGTGTTCATGACGTTTTTGATATATGTTTCAAAGGTAATTGCTGTTCTTTCTGCTTTAACATTTTTAATATTAATTACAGGAGCTTTTCATGAAGACGCGCTTGCCGACAGCGTTGATGCTTTTGGGGGAGGGAGCACGCCAAAAGATATTTTGACAATTATGAGGGATAGTCGTATTGGTACCTACGGCACACTTGCGTTAATTATTTCTTTTGCCTACAAGCTTTTTCTTCTTTCAACAATAAATGTATCTATTGTGCCACAGCTTATTTTTTTCTCTCAAATTGCAAGCCGGTTTGCAGCATTGCCTCTTATGTGGAAGCTTTCGTACGTTCGTCACGATTCTTTATTTGAAAAGTCATTTCAGACATATAAGCATACGATTAGCGGTATTGGCATTTTGCTTGCTTTTATTTTTACTATTTCTATTGGATGGCTTCTTTTTGGTCAACGCGTTTTAGAGCTAATGGCTGGAGTAATAGTAGTTATTATTTTGAGCGGAATCTACTATTATAAAAGACTCGGTGGTGCAACCGGGGATTGTTTTGGAGCAACAATAAACCTTAGCGAAATGTGTATATATTTTTTCGGTTTGTTTTTATAAATATGCAACTTTTTTTTGTTAGGCACGCAAGCATTGGAAGACGCTATTTAGGGGTTTATATCGGAAGCACCGATGTTTCTCTTTCTAAAGAAGGAATTAGGCAGGCTCATCGATTAGGTGAATTTCTTAAAGCAATAAAAATAAACGCATTCTATACAAGTACTCTAAAAAGAGCAGTGCAGACAAGCAATGTGCTTACAGAATATATTTCTTGCTCTCCAAAAAAAGTTTCTGAAATTGTAGAAATTTCTTTTGGTGATTGGGAGGGAAAGCAATCCAGTCAAGTGCAAAAAGAGGTTTGGCAGGGTGAGTCTTATGATAAGTTTGTAAAAAGAGTACAAGATTTTTTAATCAGAATTATCAAAAAACACAAAAACGATAATGTTCTCATTGTTGCGCATGCAGGAGTAAATAGGGAAATACTGCGCTTTTTACTAAAACTTTCACCCAATATAGTTGTGCAGCAAGATTATGGATGTGTTAATATGCTTAGCATCAACAAAAATGAGGTTCAAATCAAAGGCATAAATATTGCTGTATGACAAATATAATCAAAAGCACAATTAATTCTATAAAACCGCTGGATGAAACATATAGGAAAAAGCTTTATGCATATCATAAAACACTGCTTATGCCAGAAGATGCTTTAAGTCCTATTCTTTCTTACGTTGAAAAGCTGGCAGCAATAAAAAGAGAAAATCCAGTACATGTTCTTAAAAAAAAGGTTGTAGTTTTATTTGCCGCAGATCATGGTGTGGTAGCTGAGGGAGTAAGCGCATATCCCCAGGAAGTAACCAGACAAATGCTTCAAAGTTTTGCCAACGAATGGGCCGTAATTACTGTTTTGGCAAAAAAAGAGAGAATGGATGTTTTAGTTGTTGATACGGGAGTAATTGGAGAGCCGGTTTTAGATAATAAGATTATTAATCAAAAAATAAGACAGGGAACCAATAATTTTGTTAATGGTCCTTCGATGAGCGAAAAAGAAGCGATTAAAGCAATCGAAATAGGTATAAAAACTGCAGAAGATATAGCAAAAAAAGGTTATGAAATAGCAGTTGTTGGAGAAATGGGAATTGGAAATACAACTTCCTGCTTTTAAAATACCTTTGGTTTTAGACGGTTTTATTACAGGTAGCGCTGCTCTTTTGGCAAATAATATGTCTTCTTTAAGTATGGACTATTGTTTTGCCGGACATTGCTCTATGGAAATTGGGCATAGAAAAATTTTAGAATACCTAAAACTTAAACCTTTGCTTAATTTAGATTTAAGATTGGGGGAGGGAAGCGGAGCAGCATTGGCATTATCTATTTTGGAAAGCGCTATTTATATAAGCCGGGAAACTGCAACTTTTGCTACGGCAAAGGTTTCCAATAAAGAGTAAATTCGGTGGTGGGTCAATTTGAAATCCGAGATGCTTGACCGCTCATAATCCAACATGCTACCATTACTTCATGGATATAAATAAACTTGCTAGTAAGATAACAAAAAAAGCTACCGAAGAAAAAAATCCTCATGCACAAGCACTTGGTCGTCTTGGTGGATTAGTTGGCGGTTATGCAAGAGCAAAAAAATTAAGTGCAAGGCGAAAAAAGGAGATTGCCGTAAAAGCCGCACAAGCACGTTGGTCAAAGTAGATTACTTCTTTGCTAAATCTTTTTTCAGTTGTTCTTCTGTACTGAGCTGTATTTTTTTATTTTTGAAATCAATAAATGCAATATAGGGAGAGAGCAATTCGAGTCCTACTATTGCTTCTGTTATTTTGGGATTTTCAATCATACTTGCTTGCACCTCTTTTGTATTACCATCAAGCTCAACTTTCACTGTAAAATAATAAACAGTTACATTGCTTCCATCTGCAAGACCAACTGGCCCAAAACTACTAAGCTTTGCGCCAATTTCAATCAAGTCTAGTATAGAAAGCGAGAGGCTACCATTATGACCAGTATCAAGCAAAGCGGCAATTTCCTTATGTGTTTTCCTTTTTGTGCCACTTATTTTAATTACGACTTTGGGACTACCATCCTGAGCATCAACATATGCGTGCATAACCGTAGTTGCTAAAAAGCTGTGAGGAATGTGAAGAGATTTTTTCTATAGTACCAACTCTTCTTACAAAAATCAATTTTCCGGGATATTTTTTGTGAGCTTGCGATACAGCGTTTTCTCTTGTTTCACCAATAAAATGATCTTTTGAGTCTGTCTCTATAGCTATATACTTTCCATTATTTTGTTTTTTAAGTTCTTCAGAAAGAGAGCTATATATTTCTTCTGCTTTTTTTGATAGTTCTTGAATGTTTGGGGGTAAATTTGGAATTGCCATAGTATATTTCACCTACCTTTTTAAATTATAGCATAAGTGATCAAGAATAAACCAAGACAAAAATTGCGTAATAAAAGAGTAAATTCCCTCTTGACAATGCTTGACCGCTCAAGTATAATATACTCATGAATACATTAACTTTAGAGAAAAAAGCACAAGTTATATCTTCTCTTGTAGAAGGTAACTCTATTCGTGCAACATGCCGTATGACAGGAGTAGCAAAGGGAACCGTTACTAGACTTCTTGCCAGTGTCGGAAAGGCCTGTATGGAATATCAAGACGTTATATTGCGTAATCTTCCATGTAAACAAATTCAATGTGATGAAATCTGGTCTTTCTGCTATGCCAAAGACAAAAACGTGCCCGAAAAGTACAAAGGGAAGTTTGGATTTGGTGATGTATGGACATGGACTGCGATTGACGCAGACACTAAACTAGTCCCTAGTTGGTTGATAGGGCTTCGTAATGTTCCTCATGCTTATAGATTTATGCAGGATTTAAAAAAGAGATTGACAAATAGAGTACAGATAACTACAGACGGACATAGTTCCTATTTATGGGCAGTTGAAAATGTTTTTGGTTCAGAAGTAGATTATGCAATGTTAATAAAGTTGTATGGACAACAGCCTGATGGCGAGAAAAGGTACAGCCCTGCACAATGTATAGCAACAAGACAACAAGTCTTACAAGGTAATCCTGATACTTCAAAAGTCTCAACAAGCTATGTTGAAAGGCAAAATCTTACAATGAGAATGAATATGCGTAGATTTACAAGACTTACTAATGCTTTTTCAAAGAAGGTTGAGAACTTGGAATATGCAGTAGCTCTTCACTTCATGTATTACAACTTTTGCAGACCACACAAGACACTCAATCTTAAAAGAAATCTTGGTACTACTCCTGCTATGGCTTCGGGGGTAGCAAACAGAGCGTGGACGATTGAAAATATTGTTTCTCTATCGTCTTAAATACTTTACACACCCCAAACCTACTATTACTAAGAATATTGATAATACATAATACTCTGCATATAGAGCCAAATATGCAAAAAAGAAACTCAAAATAGCAACAGAATAGGCCATAAAAATGGTCATAATCATTGTTATAGTATCATACAATTGAAATTGACCCATTACCGTAAATTCCGAAAACTTGACAAGCGACTTATTGTTATGATATAGGATAAACCTATGGCAATGCGGTATGTAGAAAGTGAATTAAGAAGGACTGGCGACCAAAAAGACTTAAAGCTTGCTAATGCTATTGCTGCAAGAGTCAGAGCTAAAGGTGATTTTCCTTTAATATCTGTCGCAGCTCCCGCGTCAAACGCAGCAGCAGTTGAAAGAATTAAAGCGGTAAGAGAACCTTTATCTATAGAGACTTAAAGACTTGTTGAGAAATTAGAACACAATGGATATGCTGTCTATGACCTTGCAGGAAAATCCCCAGCTACCTTAGGGAAAGAAGGCATGCATTTTTGGTATGTTAATCCAGCTCTAAAAAATGTTTCAGCTCCTCCTTCCCTTGTCGCATTCAAACCTGACCCCGCAGAGTTTTTCTTAAAAGGGAGCGAGGACATTTCGTACGAGGAACAGTTTGAGCTTCTTAAGAGGGAACAAGAAAGAGTTGAAAAAGAATATCCTGGCGTTGGCCTTGTTGTTAGAGTTGGGAAACCTTCCGAATGGTCTGAAGCGGCTTATGAACATTTTAAAGCAACCGATGGAAATGTGCGAATTTTTGGGGAAGACTATGGGCATAACTATACATGGGCAGATGCATATGAAAGTGATCGGACGGGTGTCCACCGTGCGGTTGTCGGCCGTTGGGGCGAGGCGGTTGGTTTGCTTGTCGATTTCAATCTTCCTGACAATGTCTTTTCGCATTTGCGGTTGGCTCCTCTGTTAGAAATTCCTCGCAATCTTATTTAGGATATTTAAAGCATGCCAATAGTTTTAAGATAAATCAAGAGCTTAAAAATCAAGTTTGGTTATGGACGAATATTGAATGACGATTATTTACATTGCCTCACTTTTTCTTTCGTGCTATCATGTAAATATATGGATGATACTGCCCAGCCGCAGTCTGCGGTTTCTCAATCAGCGCAGCCAGCACCGCCTCCGGTACCATCGGGGCCGGTAGGTATTGCACAAAAAGAGCAGGCACCTGTAATTAATCAGGAATATATAAAGCCGTCAGAACCGGAACCAAGTATTCCTAAAGAAGTAGTTGAGGCCGGGGTTGAAAAA
>JACPAR010000007.1 GCA_016180725.1 Candidatus Levyibacteriota bacterium
GTCATTGCGAGCGAAACGAAGTGAAGCGCGGCAATCTCTATCGATGAGATTGCTTCGTCGTTGCACTCCTCGCAATGACGACTGCGAAATTCGTATACAGATTAAAATAATATCTTGGTGTTTATATGTCTATGAAAAACGAGGTTAGTGCATATTTGGAAAATATCTCTCTTTTATTTACAGGAATACTTTTTTTAGCCTTTCCTCTTTTGTTTACAATCGCAACTACCGAATCTTTTACTCTTCCAAAACAAACACTATTATTAGGTATTGTTTTAATAACTTTGCTTTTATCCGGAGCAAAAATGATTTCCGATGGAAAAGTAAAATTAATAAGAACCCCTTTTGATCTACCCCTTTTTATATTCGGTTTGATTATTGTTTTATCTGCTGTTTTTAGCGCCAACAGAGCTGATTCTCTAACTACGGCTGTTCCTGTTGTTTTTGCAATCATTTCTTATTTTCTAGTAATAAATACTGTAAAAAATGCATCAACTTTGCTTTTTGCTGTTTCGTCTCTCGTTTTGGGAGCAAGCCTTGCAGCAGTAGTAAGTATTTTAGCCTACTTTAAAATATATGTTCTTCCTTTCCCTTTAACGCATACCCAAACCTTTACAACTTTCGGTTCGCTTTTAGACCAAGCGATTTACTTTGCTTTAGTTTTACCTCTTTCTTTACACTTTGTTATACCTTTATTTAAAGAAAGAATATCGGATGTTAAAGGTGCAAATATTACTTTTGCCATAACATCAATTCTCCTTTTGATGGGCCTTTTCGTAACATTTTACCAGCTTATTGCAATTCAACGGCCGGTTATGCTTCCTTTCGAAACAGGATTTCAAACAGCATTTGCGGCAATTTCCCAAGACGCAGGCAGAACAATACTTGGATTTTTGCTGGGTAGCGGTTTTGGCACCTACATGTCTGTCTTTACCAAGTTCAAACAGGCTGCATTTAATTTGCACCCGACTCTTTGGTCATTTACCTTCCTTAGATCATCCAGTTTTATTCTTGAACTTCTGGCAACAACCGGTTTTCTTGGTATAGCAAGTTTTGTATTTCTGCTTAGCCGAATAGTAAAAGAATTAAAAAACACATTCAAAATTGCTTCGGGCAACGCAGAAATAGATATGTTTTCCATATCATTACTGTTGGCTGTTATCGCTACGATTATTTTACCTTTGTCTTTTATAATCCAGGCTTTAGTTTTCTTTATTATCGCGCTGTTTGCTACAAGAAGAGTTTTGCACTCAGATGGAGCAAAAGATAGATTTTTCGAAGTTGAATTGCAATTTGTTGCGTTTAAAAAAGGTTTTATTCCTCTCTCCACCTACGCGGTTGACTCCGATGCTTCTGCACACCAGCAAACGCAGGAAGAGAGATCGCTAACAAAGTTTTTGCCGGTATCGTTTTTTATAATCTTTTTGGCCTTCTCGGTAGTTATCGGATTCTTTGTTGTAAACTATGTTTCGGCCGACGTTATTTTTCAAAACTCTATAATTGCAGCTTCTAAAAACAATAGCTTAGAAACGTATAATAGCGAAGGAAACGCAATAAATAAATTCCCCTTTAGAGATGGTTTTTACCGGGTATATTCTAAAACAAACTTAGCCCTGGCTAATTCTCTGGCAATCGTTTTAGCTAATCAGCAAAAAACCGGAACAACAAGCACGCAACAAACTCAGCAAACAATTTATAACTTAATTCAACAAGCTATTTCTGCCGGACGACAGGCTACAACAATTTCTCCGCAAACAACAACTAATTGGCAAAATTTATCTTCTGTCTACAGATCGCTTATAGGCTTTGGCCAAAATGCGGAAAGCTTTGCAATCCTTGCCAGTCAACAGGCAATTGCTCTTGATCCAAATAATCCTCAACAATATCTTGACCTAGGTGGAATTTACTACCAGCTGGGTCAATGGGATAATGCTCAAAGACAATTCCAAATTGCCATAAACTTAAAAGCAGACTACGCCAATGCCTACTATAATCTTGGCCACACGCTTGAGCAAAAAGGAGATTTTCAAAATGCCTTAACTCAATACCAAACAGTAAAAACTTTAGTCAGTAACGACCCTGCTAATCTAAGTAAGATAACGGCAGAAATAGATACTCTACAAGCAAAAATAGGTTCAACACAACAAGCTACAAAGACTCAAGCAACGCAACAATCGCAATCGAGTTTACCTCCGCAACAACAACCTATTGAAATTAACCAACCCGCTACACAATTGCCGGAACAAAAACCTCAAGTTAAACTTCCCGAACCACAAACAACAGCCAACCCAACGCCTTCGCCTTCTGTTGCTCCCACTACTGCTACGCCTACTGCTCCAACCGCACAACCCTAGTAAAATAACGCAGAACCTTGCGGAATATTACGCAGAACAACGCAGACGAGCTGTTTCATAAACCCGTCGTATTATCTTTACTCCATATGGTTCGCCAAAATTAACCAAAAAACCCAATTTAAATTCTGAATTTTTTAAATAATGCCAAAATTGTTGGATATCCTCTTTATGAAGAAATGGTTTTGCTTTTAGCTCAATAATGATAACATTACCTACTAACAAATCAGGAGTGTATACGCCTACCTTTACCCCCATATGATAAACAGAAAGCTGTTTTTCTCTTTCTACCATTAAACCTTTAGATCGAAGTTCTTCTACTAATGATTTTTGGTAGATAGATTCTTTTTGAGTATTTCGAAATTTTTTATAAATCGCAAAACACGCACCACGAATCAAGTATGATTCCTGAGGATAAAGTAAAAACATATACTACAATAGTAGCATATTTTGGCGTTTTTCCGCGTATTGTTCCGCAAAGTTTCGCGCTAATAAATTAGCGCTAGTTTCCTCGATTTTTTCTGAAGCAGTCTCGGCAAAGTACTGGTCTATCACCTCTTGGTTGAAATGGAACAGTATCTTTTCTACCGCATTCAGAACAATCAATTTCGAAGGATTGTCTTTGCCTTCCGTCTCCCATGCGGGCTTTTTTCAAAGCACGACAACTTGGGCACCTTACAGGCGCATTTTGAAATCCTTTTTGCTGGTAAAATTCTTGCTCGGACGCTGTCCAAGTAAAATCTTTACTGCAATCACGACATGCTAATATTTGATCTTGAAAAGCCATGTATTTATGTAGTTCAAAATTCAAAGTTCAAAATTCATCCGCCAACCGGCGGAGAAAATTAAAAATTAAAAATTGAAAATTTTTTGTTCACCTCCCTCTGATTCCCAAGTTTTCCTTCTCTCCCTATCAACTGGATTCCAGAGAAAGGTAATGAGTAGATTTCGTCAGCTTTAATAGCGAGACGGTGGAAACTGGGCTCCTCTAGCAACAAGTATAGGGCATAACCAGCTAAAACGCAAGTAACAATATTTTTATAACTTTTATAAAGTTTATAAGTATTATATAATCCAATGAAAGGGCCTGTAGGTAAACGGCATACCGGTACATTCGCATTGTACAGTTCCGGGTTCAATTCCCGGCAGGTCCACCCAAAAAATAGTTAAAAATTTAGGGGCCTGTGGTATACCGGTAACACGCCTCCATGGCATGGAGGAGTAAGGGGTCCGATTCCCCTCAGGTCCACCCTAACTTGACCCACATTGACATTACTTAATTATTTTGATAAATTCTCCAAATCATGCAGTCAATTGAGGCTCCCAGACAATTTGAACCCGAAATAACGAACGAAGGCTTTATACAAAATCTTGTAAAAGCAGGAAGAGTGCCACTCTTTGGCAACGCTGGCACTGTCTATGAAATCATCAGTTTTGGAGTAGTAAAATCTAGACCAGTAGTAGTCTGTTATATTCCCCCTGAAGGAATACAAGCAGAAGATTATCCTGTTAGCCACGAAGGGGGCAGTGTTGAATATTTATCTCCGAACGGCAGGTCAAGAGGCTATGCAGAACCTCATATATTAAGACCGATGGAAGCAACCTTAATGCAAACGCGCATAGACCGCGCTCAAGCAAAACTAGCTAAAACCCAACAGGGAGCAGCCTAACCCATATACCAAGGGTATATTAAGGTATATTAAGGAGTATCCTTGACATATCCTTATACGATACCCTAGTATAAAGATATGCCTGCTAAAAATATATTAAAACTCTACATCGAAAATGGCTATTATCACATCTATAACCGAGGTGTCGAAAAACGAACTATCTTTCAAGATGAACAAGACTATAAAGTATTTCTAAGTTACTTAAAGCTATATCTTAACCCTATTGAGCAGCTTGGAGAAAGAACAGTTACGCTTAAAAATGTCAGTTTCATCGCTCCACAAAAACCTGTTAATAATTTCCATAATGAAGTAGATCTACTTGTCTATTGTCTTATGCCTAACCACTTTCATCTATTGGTAAAACAGCGATCAGCAAGAAGTATAGAGTTATTTATGAAATCTTTACTTACTAAGTATGTAATATACTTTAATAAAAGACACAACCGTGTAGGTGGCCTTTTTCAAGATACATACAAAGCTGTATTAGTAGAAAACGAAACATACCTTCTACATTTATCCCGCTACATCCACCTCAACCCCGCCCCCCACGTTAATCACGTCAAGGATACTCCTTTATACGATAACTATTCTAGTTATGCAGATTATCTTGGGCTGAGAGAAACCTCATGGATTAAAAAAGATTTAATTCTCTCCTTTTTTAAAAATACACAGAAAACTCACCTTAGGGATATCCTTTCCTATCAAAGTTTTGTTGAAGATTATCGAGAAGATACAACTTCTACCTTAAATGACCTAACCCTAGACCAAGAATAACAACACGTTAAACACGTTAAGTTAAACACGTTAAGGAGTATCCTTAACCTATTAACCTATGCTTGACCTATGTGGACAAATCTTTTACTGAAGATACAAAAGTGGATTAACTAGCACGCCTCCTCTTCTAATCTCAAAGTGCAGATGAGGTCCCGTTGTTCTTCCGGTCATACCTATCCAACCAATAACTGTTTTACCCGCTACCACATCGTCTCCCAGTCCAACGTTATAAGAAGACATATGAGCATACTGCGACTGAAAACCGGCACCATTATCAATTTCTATATTTGTACCATACCCGCCATCCCATGTACCGGCACTAATTCTTACAACTTTACCGTTTTGAGCCGCAATAATAGGCGTACCAACAGGTGCTGCAATATCCAAAGCCGTATGGTACCAGGAAGAAAATTGAGTAATAATACCCTGCGTTGGCCAGGTAAAGCCTGCAGAAGTAATAGATACCGGCCCTTGAGCAATATATATTTGTCGTTTTACAGCCGGTCTTTCCTGCGGTTTTACTCCATCCGGAATTATAAGAATTTGTCCTTCAACCAAAGAAAACGTTTGCGGGTTAGCAAAGTCGTTAAAAGGAAAATCAACTATTGCCTGGGAATCTGAATCGTATTTTTTAGCCAGGGTGTAAACAGTATCACCTTTTACAACTTTGTGAGCAATACCGGTTACAGACAAAATTTTAAGCTCATCCCCCACTGTTAAGCTATCTGAAGTCAGGTCATTTGCCCAACGAATGGTATCGGTTGATATATCAAACTTTTTCGCAATTGTAGAAAGCGTATCGCCGTTTTCTACTGTATATGTAATAATCTTTTCTCTTGGTTTTTTAGAAATCTCTGTTTTAAAAACATCTTTATCAACATTTATAGATTGCTGCTGCGCCTCTACCGAATTAATCGGCAAAAACGTACTGTTGCCTTGGGACAAAATTGGAAAACTTTCCGACAAAAACGGCGCCAATAGTACTCCAATTACTAAAACCAACATGGCGATTAAATGCAAAAAAGGCCGATTGTATCGGCCCCTTTTCATCATAAAAAACCTGACTAAAATATTCTTATTCTTTTCAAAGAAAAAAGAAAAAGTAAGAACCTTTTTCTTAATATAAAAGCTTAAAAAAGCACAAAAGGAAAAAAAGAGAAAAAAGAATTTTTTAATAAGATCAAAACCTATATTAATATATACTTTTATATAGTAATATACCTTAATATGGCTTGGTTTTTTGTGCATAACGAAACTTTGATGAGCTGTTAAGAAAAAAGGTTAGCAGATTTTTTGACTTTTGTCAAAAAATGATTTAAGCAGATAGAAAGCGGATGGGCGCGGATCCGTGAAAATCTGTTATTTATCCGCGCAAATCTAACGTTATCCCTTCCCTAAACTTTCCAAAAATTCTTCGTTTGTTTGAGCCTTAGCTAAGCGTTCTATAAGAATTTGCGTACGCTCATCAGGACTTAGCATATCAATCATTCTACGCATAGTAACAATTTTTTTGTAATCTTTTTCCGAAAGTATTAACTCTTCTTGTCGTGTTCCGGAGCGCTCAACATTAATTGCCGGAAAAATTCTTCTGTCGGCAAATCTTCTATCCAAATGAAGCTCCATGTTGCCGGTGCCTTTAAATTCTTCGTAGATAAGATCATCCATGCGCGATCCTGTTTCTACTAAAGCTGTGCCTATAATGGTAAGCGAACCGCCTTCTTGGCAATTTCTGGCTGCGCCAAAAAAGCGTTTTGCAGGCCAAAGTGCAGCTGGGTCAAATCCTCCGGTCAAAGTTCTGCCGGAAGGCTCAATCGAAAGATTATAAGCTCTTGCCAAACGGGTTACAGAATCAAGAAGAATAATTACGTCTATGCCAAGCTCAACTAATCTTTTTGCCCTGTCAAGTGTAATTTCGGCTACCCGTGTTTGGTTATCCGGCGGTTCGTCAAAATTAGATGCAACCACATCTCCCCTTACCGATTGGGCAATATCTGTTACCTCTTCCGGCCTCTCCCCGATTAATGCTGCCATTATATGAACCTTAGGAAAGTTTTGCGTAATTCCGGCAGCAATTTCTTTAAGAATTGTTGTTTTACCGGCTTTTGGCGGAGAAACAATCATGCCTCTTTGACCAAAACCAATCGGTGCAACAAGATCAATTATGCGGGTCGAAAGAGGCATTTTGCCGGTAGCAAGAGTAACCTGTTTTTTAGGATAAATTGGCGTAAGATCGTCGAAATGAGGCCGTCTTATTGAGTCATCGGCTGCAACACCGTTAACTTCTTCAACTTTTAATAATCCGTAGTAACGCTCTGTATCTTTTGGCGGGCGCGCCAATCCTTTTACTAAATCTCCCGGTCTTAACAAAAAGCGCCTGATTTGAGATTGAGAAATATAAATGTCTCTTGAAGACGGAATGAATTTTGGCCTTAAAAATCCATGACCCTCAGGCTGAGTATCTAAAATGCCGGAAACTGTTTCTGTAGGAGTAGTCTGCTGAAGATGATTGAAAGTGCCACGGTTACCATAATCAAAAGTACCACGGGTACCACTTGTATCACGGGTATCATGGGCAATAATGGCTTCGCTTCCTCCCTGTGATACTTGTGATACTCTTGATACCTGTGATACCCCTTCCTGGGGTTTTCCTACCACTTCTTCAACCGAAGGGGCTAGAGTTTTTTGAGCGGGCTCGCCCACCGAAGCTTTAGCGAAAGAGGGCTCTTCTTTTTTAACTGCTTTTTTAACTGTTGACGTTTTTCTGACTGGCATATATTAATAGTTCGAAGTGAAGGTACTTAATTTTATAAATAATTCCTTTACTTTGAACTTTGCACTTTAAACTTTTAACTTAAGTAGTTACACAAAACATGAAAATTATAGTCTAAATACTTACGTGGGATTTGCTTTTCTCCTGAAGGTAATCCTAAAAGCAATATTATTACACCACATCCTCTCTTAAATGTCAAGAGGAATTTTATTTTTTATTTTTTACCCTAACTGACCCTTACTAATCTCTTACCTGTCTCTTAATTGTTACTTAACAGAACCAGATATAGTATTTTTTACTAACACTCATGAAAAAATTTCTCTTTTCTTTCGCTCTAATTTCTGTCTTCGGTCTTCTGTCTTCTGTTTATTCTGTTAGTGCTGATGTCGTCTGCACTCCAATATATGGAGGCGGCCAAACCTGCCAGCAAGTCGGCCCTGTCACGATTAGCAAAATGGTATCAAATCCCAAAACCGGCGCTTTTGTTAACAGCTTAGGCCAAAATGACGATAAATTTGCCCCTGATCAATCAATTGCCTTTCAGCTTACCATTGCAAATACAGGCAGTACTACACTTTCCAAAGTTACCGTAAACGATACATTTCCAAAAGAGATCACCGGCATTTCAGGCCCAGGTTCTGTTAGCGGAAATACCGTTACATTTGACGAAACCAATCTTAACCCGGGCGAATCCCGGACCAGAACAGTAAGCGGAAAAATTGTTTCAGCCAACCGGCTAAGTGATCAAAGCATTATTTGCGTCATCAATCAGGCCAGTGTAACATCTGATAGTCAAACAAATCAAAGTAACGTACAATTCTGTATTCAAAAACCGGCTGCAGGAGCTGTTGCTCCAACCGCTGCGCCAACAACCAAAGGCGGGCTTAAAGTATTTCCTGCTCCTCAACCAACAATTAATCCTCCAACAGGTCCAGAAACTCTGCCTCTTATTTTGCTGATTCCAACCGGAATACTAGGAACACTGATTAGACGACTAAAAATAAGCGCCTAAATTCATTGAGGTTGGAGACAGCAGATTTCAACTCCTCTCCCCAATCTTAAACGAGTTTGGGCGTTTCTTATAAGTCTCACGGTTCAATTGCAGAGCTTAGAGTGCTTATAAACGTTGTTCTTTGACAAGGCAACAGAATTACCTAACAAAAAGTTTTCTTTTTAAATTGTTGAGAGTACTCTCACCGTGGGGGCAATTATTAAATTGCCCAATTATCCAATCATCTAATCAACTAATTTCAAATTAACTAATTAATCACAAGTTTCGCACTTCCGTCATTGCGAGCGAAACGAAGTGAAGCGCGGCAATCTCTATCGATGAGATTGCTTCGTCCCCTTCGACTGTCGCTCAGGGTCCTCGCAATG
>JACPAR010000008.1 GCA_016180725.1 Candidatus Levyibacteriota bacterium
TAGTATTTCATTCCACTTCGTCGTTTTACTCCTCAGTGTCTTCCTCGCTACCTATAATAGCCGAAGGCTCTGACGAGCCTCAGCGAGGAAGAGCTGCGGGACATGGATTCGAACCATGATAGCAGGATCCAAAGTCCTGAGTCCTACCATTAGACGATCCCGCATTATTTGATGACTCAAAGATTACTCTAATTTTATCAAATGTAACCTGATACTACAAATCTTTGCCCAAAAGAACCGGAAGTAGGATTAATTGATTAGAATTGAGTGGAGAGTTGAATGATTGCTTTGCTTGGTACTTCAAACCAATAAGAAGATCCTTTATTTCCATCCTGATTTACCGTGTTTACTATTAAAAGCGTTTCGGAAGCCCAACCTGTTGTCTCGCTAAAAATATCTTTTCTCTCCCCTTTGTTGTATAAATCTTTAACATCATAATATGCTTGATCACTGGCTACAGGTTCGCCTGTTGCCTTAAATACCAATGCTTCATTACCATTTTTTATAATAAACAAATATTTATTATCCGGAGACCACGCGTTAAAAGGGATGTTCATATTTTCCGATCCTTCTAGTTTTACTGTGTATATCAATGTTTGATTCTCACCTGATTGGTCTGCTGTTGTAAATATATAGTTAACGGTTCCATCGTTATTATGAGTTGCTTTCATAACAAGCTTTTTTGTCCCGTCTGGAGAAAGCTGTGAGGCAGTATCTACCTTTATAATTGGGTTTACCGTAGGGGAAATCACATTTTGGGTTTTATTTTCATCCGTAATAGGTATAGATACACGGAACTGTTCCCGAAAACTTTTGTTGCTGTTCCAAGCAAAAAAAGCACCTAAAAATGCAGCAACAAAAACAAAAAAGATTGTTTCCACTTCTATTTGATGTCGTATTGTCATAATGTTAGTTTATTATGTTAGTTTATTGGATTTTCCTGCACACAATTATTTGGTGCAGTAAAACTATCGCAAACCGAAACTGCCGTTCCAAGTTTGCCATTTGCCGGGCCATCTACCCAATTAAATAAATCTCCTGCATCAACCGGCCGCATATTTACACATCCATGGCTCATGGGATAACCAAAATTATTATGCCAATATGCCCCATGCAGACCAAAATCACGATAAAAATACATTACATAGGGTACATTTGGTAGGTTATATGCATCAGTTCCGGATCCGCCGGACATACGCGTAGCTCTTAGTTTTGTCCAGATATTAAAATTTCCGGTGGGTGTCCTGCCCCACCTTCCCGATGCAATAAATGTCTGCATAATTTTCTTGCTTCCCTGATAAGCGTATAATGTTTGCGAGGCAAGATCTACATAAACATGTTTTTCTCCGTTTGCAACATTTGCGCCGAGAACAGAAGATTTTGTATTATCAAGAGCAATATCTATTTTTGGTGCAATAACTTTTTGTCCCGCAAATACGCCAACAGCTCCATTTTCAATTTTTTCCGAAAGGTCGCTTTTGCACGAAAGAGAGTTTGCGCAGGGAGGATCGGGCTTAAAAAAATATTTGCCTGTGGCAAATACTGTTAATCCAACAACAAGAGAAATAAAATAGAGTTTTAAATAAGATCCGAAAGTTTTTTTAGAACGAACTCTTAATGCCACCATATCAGAATAGTATAGAATGAGTAGCGATTGCAAGATGGAATTTTAATTCTGGTTATTCTTGCTATAATTAAAGTGTGAAATTAATGACTTACAATATCTTAAATGGTGGAGAGGCGGGTTTTGATTTAATTATAAAAATTGTTAAGAATGCGGCTCCAGATTATTTAACAATAAATGAAGCCAATACTTTCGCAAATAACAATAACAAACTGCTTAAAGAATTTGCCAGTCAAACCGGCTTTAAATATTATGATCTTGCTTTGTCCGGCGAATATAATTATCATGTCGCCGTTTTTTCTAAATATCCTTTTAAAAAAGTATATAAACTGCAGCCCTTAATGAGAGCGTGCTTAATTTGTCTTGTGGAAACAGAGTTTGGTGAAATATCAATTGCAAGTTTGCATTTAACTCCATATTCGGAAGATTTAAGACATCCAGAAATTGATTTAATACTTAGTTTTCAAAACAAGTTTAAAAATAGGATTTTGATGGGAGACATGAATTCATTATCGTCTGATGATAATTATGATGCTGCAATAACTAAGAACTTTAATCAACTGCAGCTTAAAAAGTTTACAACAGAAGGAAAACTAAGATTTGATGCAATTTCTAAAATTAAATCTGGTGGATATATTGATAGCGCTGTAAAACTTGGAAAAAACAAAGATTGTACTGCACCGACTTCAATTAACGAATATTCAGCTCACTCAAACATGCGGCTTGATTATATATTTTTATCTCAATCATTAGTGCCTTATCTAAAAAATTATAAAGTAGTAAAAAATAATGCAACAAAAAAAGCCTCTGATCATTATCCTGTTATTGTTGAATTAGGGTAGGCGATTTCGTGCTCCCACTTGTCAAGTGGGAGCATACAACAAAATCGATGTAGAACTAGTATGAAGTTTTTTGTATCTTGGATTAGTTTTCTGGAGTTTCCGGAGGGAGGAATTCTTCACCATTATTTCCTGCATTAACTGGACTTTCGGCTTTAAGCCATTGAACATAAGCGCATCCCGTAGGTTTTTTTGCTGCCCTATCCCATCCAGCTGTTGAGCATTTTTTCATTTTCTTTCCATTAGCAGTTGTATACAAAACTAAATCTTTGCCGCAATCAGGGCAAGTTTCGTCCAAGGGTTCTGATGTGCCGTTTATCCATTCTACAAAATCACAGCCGGTTGCTTTTTTTGCTTCTTTATCCCAGCCGCCTTTAGAACACTTTTTCATTTTTTTACCAAAACGGGTAACTTGTAAAATTAAAGGAGCGCCGCATTTTGGACATTTTTCATCCAATTCTTTTGGTTCAGCCTGTAACCATTTAACATAATCGCAGCCCTCGTTTTGTCTGGTTTGAGGATTCCACGATCCTGTAGAACATCGCTGAAGTTTTTTTCCGCTGGCAGTTTCTGTTATTTCTCCCAAGGGGGAGTTGCATTTAGGACAATTTTCTTGTGTCATTCAATAAGAATAACATGTTTATTTTATAAATAAAAGATATTAAAATTGTGCGGATTATAGTGTATATAGCCAATTAATTACTTCTTCGTCCCATGGTTTTAAAACCCACTCTGGATTTTTTTGATTAACTAAAATATCATTAACCTTTTCTATACTTATCCAGTCTAACTGGTCTATCTCATCTTTTTCGAAATTAAAATTATTTAAGTTTTCATCTATTCTTAGAGCAAAAACAAACTGAAATTCTTTATGATTTGGTTTATCGCTTTTAAAAATTTTGCATGGAAAAAGGTTTTCCTTTTTTACAGCAATGCCTAATTCTTCTCCTGCTTCGGATGCGGCATTATGATCGTATTCTTCTTCTGGTGCGAGGTGTCCTCCAAAAAATGCTTCCCATTTACCCGGATTTACATCTTTTTTTAGCGATCTTTTTTGGCAAAGTATCTGTTTATTTTTGTTTATTACCCAAATTCCCGAAGTTCTATGCCACAAGCCATTTTTATGAGCAACAGTTCTTAACTGCGGTTCAAGCGGGTTGTTATTTTCGTCTACAACAAAAACAAGTTCTTTATTATCAATCATTAATCTTACTATATCACATTATTTTGCGACTGAGGATTCTTAATTATCTAAGCAGTAATAATTACACTACTCTTACAAAAATCAGGTATATTATCTTGATGAGAAAGTTTTTGCTTATCGCTGGAATTATTATTATCCTCGTTTTAGGACTTGGGTATGTACAGTTTCAAAATAAAAACGCCCCGATTTCTTCCTTTCCTTCACAAGCACCTAGGCAAAATAAGTTGCAAAATGAGACATTAATAATAACAACGATTGCGGAAAATCTTGATACTCCCTGGGCAATTACATTTTTACCGGATAAAAACATGTTGGTTACAGAACGTTTTGGCAGGGTTAGGCTTATTGATTCGAATGGCAATCTTAATACAAACCCTGTTGCAGTTATAGAAGATGTAAGGGAAACCGGCGAAGGCGGTCTTTTGGGCATAACGGTTCATCCGGATTTTTCTTCCAATAATTATATATATCTTTATTATACCTACGCCAGCAGCGGGAATAATACATTAAACCGTGTAGTTAGAATGACTTATAAAGACAATAAACTTATCGAACAAAATGTTATTATTGATAATATTCCGGGCGCTTCTAATCACAACGGCGGCAGAATAAAATTTGGACCGGATAAATTTTTATATATTTCAACCGGAGATGCGCAAAACCCTTCTCAAGCACAAGATGTTAATTCCCTTGGCGGGAAAATTTTGCGGGTTACAGATGAAGGCAAACCTGCTCCCGGAAATCCTTTTAATAATCCTGTTTATTCGTACGGGCACAGAAATGTTCAGGGATTAGCTTGGGATTCAAATAATAGGCTATGGGCAACTGAGCACGGCAGGTCCGGAGCGGAGTCAGGGCTTGACGAAATAAATCTAATAGAACAAGGCAAAAATTACGGTTGGCCGGTTATTCAAGGCAACGAGCAAAGACAAGGCATGGAAACTCCGCGTATAAACTCAGGTTCCACAACATGGGCTCCAAGTGGAGCAACATTTGTAGGAAGCTCTTTATTTTTTAGTGGATTGCGAGGGCAAGCTCTTTATAAAGCAGAAATAAATAATAATCAGATTGTTCAGATAAAAGAACATTTTAAAAGTCAATACGGAAGGATTCGCGAAGTTATTTTAGGACAGGATGGAATGTTATACATTACAACAAGCAATAAAGATGGCAGAGGAAATCCGCAGCTAAATGACGACAAAGTAATTAAAATAGATCCAGAAGATTTATAAAAACACTTTATATTTAATTCTAATTGTCTCCCCTATTTTTATTTTGCTTTTTCTAATTTCACCTTTCGGAAGTTCGATTACTTTACTATATAAAGGATTCCAGAAAAAAACTCTATTTGGTTTTAGGTTTTCCGAAATCTTAACAACTTTATTAAACTTATCCAAAACTAAAACATCAATTGGGAACCTAAGTCCGAAAGTATGAATTCCAAATCTGGTTCTTATCAAGACCGGAAATGGTTTTTTTTCACTTAAAAGTCCTATCGCTTTTTCTTTAAAATTCTTAAGTATTTTAACTTTTAATTCAACCACTAAAAATATTATAACCCAAGCAGTTCTTGATTTATCTATTGACACGAATCTTTGCATTTGAAAAACTAAATACATAATGAATGTTAAAAAACTCTTGCTTTAAAGGTTTTTCTTATCCAACTCTTTTTAAATTTTCTCTGGTCTTTTATCTTTTTTTATTTTCATTTACTTTTTCTAGCACTTATAGAAATTATTGCCTTATGGATAGCAATTTTTTATACGATAATCCTTTTTAGGAAAATTTCAAAGCCCTCTGCCTTACTTTTAATGCCTTATTTTCTATGGGTTTCCTTTGCAACCTACCTTACATTTACCGTTTGGTTTTTAAATAGATAAATATCTTACGTAAAATTTACATGGTTTTTGTATACTCCGAAAGCTATGGTAAGCAACAGATTAATATTAGTATTGCTTTTAGGAATAGTGTTAGTTTTTGGGGTAGTTCTTGGCAGAATTAGTAATACAGGACAGAATGTAGTTCCTGTGCCCGTAATTTCTACAGCGCCAACAACTTCTTCGCCTTCTCTGCAGCCAAGCCCAACGCCTTCTCCCGTAATCGTAAATAAAGTTAATGTTTATATGATTGCTTTGGAAGACAATGGTAAATCCGGAGAAAAAATCGGCTGCGGCGATAGTGTAATTGCAGTAGAGAGAAGTATTTCTTCCACAACAATGCCTTTAAGGGCTGCTTTAGAGCAATTGTTGTCTATAAAAGACAGAACTTTGGGACAATTTGGTTTATATAACTCTTTATACCAGTCAGATTTAAAGGTTGATCGCGTATCTATAGACAATAACGGAAAAGCAACGGTTAATTTATCTGGAAAAGTTCAGTTAGGCGGTGTATGCGATAATCCAAGATTTGAAGCTCAAATAACAAAAACAGTACTGCAATTTTCTACAATAAAAACTGTTGCAGTTTTTATTAACAGTGTGCCGTTAAAGGATATTGTATCGGAAAAATAAAGCGAGTTTTGCTTATCTGGGGATAATTTGATATAATACTAATCAGGAGCAGACAGAAATACTTCTTTATTAAGCAGCAATATTTCACTTTAATTATGAGTAGAAGCATATCCTCTCCAAACGAATATCTCGATAAGCCTTGTGAGCGCTGCGGAAGCAAAAAGCGCATTTCCAGAAGATGGAAAGAAACAGTACAAACTTTTAACGGTACAGCAACAATTGATTGTTCGCAAATTATATGTACAAATAAAGTATGTCAGGCAGAGTTTGATAAAAACCTTCTTGAAGAAACAGAGAAAAGAAGAGCCTTAAAAGTTAAAATGGATGAAAATAAGGCAGCAAGAAAAGCAAACTCATTATTACAAGCAAACAAAGCCAGAAGAAGTAAATCAAGAATATAGCTTCCAAAGACTTTATCCTATAGTTTCTTGCATATTAGCATTTTCTATGCTATAATGTTTTTATAGGGCAGATTAAAAAAATATATCTGCTTAATTAAGACAGTTTTTTGATTAGATTAGGAATAGATATCTCAACTTTACGTATATAAATCATATCTTTCCCCTATTCACCACTTTTTTATGTAAGCAGTTCTATTTTTTTAATATTATTTTATGAGAAGGTTTAGTCAACACAAAATTTTTAGAAGAAAAAATCTACGTGCTCCACAAGCTAATATTGAACTTGTAAGGGCAATTCGTGCAGTTCAATTGGTTAAAAAGCCAAAAGCAGAAGAACAGGAACAAATTCAAGTTTTCCATAATAGCTTTGAAGATTTTTCGATTGCAGAAGAGCTTAGGAGAAATATTATATATAAAAAATATAATGTTCCAACGCCAATTCAGGATAAATCAATTCCCGCGATTTTATCCGGTAGAGATGTTATTGGTATTGCAAATACGGGTACAGGGAAAACTGCGGCATTTCTTATTCCCCTTGTTAATAAAGTTTTTAATAATAAAAGTGAGAAAGTTCTTATTGTTGCGCCAACCCGCGAGTTAGCGCTGCAAATCCACGAAGAATTGAGTTGTTTTATAAAGGGAATGGGGATTTACTCTGTTTTATGTATTGGCGGTATGAGTATGGGTAGACAAAGAAACGAGCTAAGACGAAATCCGCATTTTGTTATCGGAACACCCGGAAGAATAAAAGATCTTATTGGGGAAAGAGCTTTGTACTTAACGCAATTTCATAACGTTGTTTTAGACGAAGCAGATAGAATGGTTGATATAGGTTTTATTAACGATATTAAATATTTTATTTCTCTTTTGCCTCAAGATCGGCAATCACTTTTTTTCTCGGCAACGATTTCCGGAAAAGTTAAAGAAATTATAAGCGCTTTTGTTAATAATCCGATCACAATTTCGGTTAAACAGCAGGAGACAGTGGAAAATATAGAGCAGGATGTTATTAAAGTTTTAAGTAAAGACCAAAAAATTAATCAACTGCAGAATTTATTAACCCAGGAAGGGTTTGATAAAGTGCTGATTTTTGGCAGAACAAAGTGGGGTGTACAAAAACTTGCGGATAGACTTATTCAAAAAGGATTTAAAGCGGGAGCAATTCACGGCAATAAAAACCAAAATCAAAGACAAAGAATTCTTGAACAATTTAAAAGAAATGAGATTAAAATTCTTTTGGCAACAGATGTTGCGTCAAGAGGACTGGATATTCCGGATGTTAGTCACGTAATTAATTACGATATGCCTGCATCCTTTGAAGACTACGTTCATCGAATCGGCAGAACAGGCAGAGCCAACAAAAAAGGTGTGGCGTTAACATTTGTTGATTAATAACATTCTTACTTTGTTATTACATAATGTTTGTAATATTTTAATTCTCATGCTTTAGACTCCAGATATAAACTTCTAAGTATAATGGATAAAAATAAATTATTTATTGCTAATCTCCCCTGGTCTATAACTTCTGATAAATTAAGAGAACTTTTTTCCCAATACGGCGAAATAGTTAACGTAGAGTTAATAACCGACAGAAATACCGGCAGATCAAGAGGTTTTGGATTTGTAACGTTTGCTAATGCAGCTGACGCGCAAAAAGCAATAGATGAAATTAACGGAAAAGAGATTGATGAAAGAAAAATTATTGTAAATATTGCAAGACCCAGAGAAGATAGAGGGGCAAAAGGCGGATTTAAAAAATACAGAAACCGCAATTATTAATCAGCGTGTGGATTTCGTTCGGTTTCACTTACGTCTGGAACCTTCAGGATTCTTACGCCATACCTTGAGATCTTTTGCGGCGTTCTTCTACTTCATCTAAAATTATTTTTCTGATTCTGATATTTTTAGGAGTTACTTCGACTAGCTCGTCATCGGCAATATATTCAAGCGCATCTTCTAAATCCATTTGTTTTGGAGTTTTAAAATATTCTGCCACACCTTCTCCTTTTGAACGATTATTAGTAAGCTGTTTTGTTTTGCAAACATTAACTCTTATATCTTCGCTTCTGGCATTTTGCCCTATAACCTGACCTTTATATACCTCAATCGCCGGTCCGACAAAAAGTATTCCTCTGTCTTGTGTATTTGTTAGTCCGTAAAGGGTTGTATGGCCGCTTTCGTGTGCTACCAGAGAGCCCTGGTCTTTTTCGTTTTGAAA
>JACPAR010000009.1 GCA_016180725.1 Candidatus Levyibacteriota bacterium
AACGTTAGATGTCGATGCCAGAACAGCAACTATCGACCTTGACTCAGGAGAAAACATCACCTGTACTTTTACCAACTCCTTACGCCGCTCTATAACAGGTATGAAGTTTAACGATCTAAACGGCGATGGCGATAAAGATGCCGGTGATCCCGGACTTTCCGGCTGGACTATCTTTTTGGATACCAATGACAACGGGATATTGGACAACGGCGAAACAACAAGCGTTACGAATACAAATGGCAATTATGAATTCACCAACCTCGGAGGCGGTACTTACAATGTAAGGGAAGTATTGCAGGATGGGTGGGTTCAGACAACTCCAGTCTCAGGAAAATATACACTCACTATAACCAGTAATGCCAGTTTGACAAACCAGGATTTTGGCAATTTCAAAAAGGTAAGCATCACGGGTTCTTTATGGAAAGATCTTAACGCCAACAAGATTTGGGACGGCGAAGAACCGGGTTTGGGAGGATGGGAAGTTACCTTAAGCAGGGTTACGCCGCCTCTTATAACGCTTCCTTTAGGCGGTTCGTTAACAACAGAAACAATTGTTCCGGAACAAACTATAAAGACTAATACCGGCACTGGCGCATTCAGCTTTACAGTTGAAAAGTCAGGTCAATACAGAATTGCAATGGGCTCTCTTGAGGGTTGGCAAAGAACATATCCAACAGATTCCTTTTTTGATGTGTTTGTAAATGAAAGTGGTCAGGTAGTTACCAAAGATAAAAGCGGTAAAGACCTGCAGTTTGGCAATACTCCTTTCTATACAATTTCCAGTCAAGCTAAATTTGTCTCCTCTAGCGGAGTCAACGGTCAAACATCTTCTGTAATTTCTCTGGGTGTATCAACGCTAACTGCAGAAGGTAATGGCGGAACAAGTACAGTAACCATACCTGACGGTACTGTTATTACCGGAATTGATGGATTAGATTTTGATTCCAGCCGGCTTGCAACCTCTATTCCGGCGTTAAATTCTATCTTGGGACTCGGAACAGGAGTAGCAGCCGATGGAGTGCTCCAATGGGGAATTCCTAACTTGGGATTGCAGTTTAGCAATCCAATTACATTAAATATTTATGTGGGAACAACTCTTAACGGACAAACTTTAAATATCCTGCGATCTATTACCGGAACTTCCGAATGGACAGATGACGGAATAGTTGCTCCAAAAACCTGTGTTGTTGCAAATGGCCTTTGCAGCTTCCAAACTACCAAAGCATCCTACTTTGTAGCCGCGAGAACTGTTGCTACAAGCGCAAATACCGATACTTCAACATCAACTTCAGATTCTTCGTCTACGGTCTCAAACACAAGCTCTTCGGGATCAAGTTCCAGTTCTAGCTCTAACAATGGGGGAAGTACCGACGCGCCAGTTTGCGGGGACACTAAACCCGGAAGCGCACCAATATTACTTTCATGGGCAGCAGAAAATCCCAATGAGGTAATACTGACTTGGTCAAAAGCCCAAGATCCTGTAACCTACTATTTAGTCGCGTATGGGACTAAACCTGGCTCAGTTGAGTTTGGTAATCCAAATATTGGCGGCGCAGAAACCACTTCTTACACCATCAAAGGATTATCAGGCGATACTGCGTATTATGTAAAGGTAAGAGCTGGTAATGGCTGCATGCCGGGAGATTTTTCTCAGGAGTTAGCAGTAACTCCATTTGGAACTCAATTAACAAGCGCTGCAGAAGGATTTACCCAAGGTGTCTTAGGTGCTTCTTCCGAGAAAATAGTTGAGAAAAATATCCCTCAAAAAAAGGAAGCAAACCTTTTGCCATCCAATAAAACAGAAAGAAAAGATCCGCAATATTTCATGTATATCTCATTGTTTGTTTTACTTACAAGCGTTACTTTATTTGCTATTAAACGTTTTAGGCGCAGTGGTGCTTTTTATTGAAGTTCTTGAAGAATTACGACTTGTGAATTTGTGACTCCTGCTTTTAATTTTTCCTCTGCTTCTCTGTATTTTTCTCCTAATAGTCTTTTGTAGTGCATCGGTATTGTAACTTTAGCAGCAATAGCATTGGCAGCTTGAATCATTTCTATCACATCCATCGTATATGTTCCACCCATGGGTAATATGGCAATATCAAGATGTAGTGTTTTTAATTCGTTCATTTCGGGAATAAAATCCGCATCTCCAGAATGATAAATTTTTTTATCATTAATGGTAAAAATATATCCGACCCAGTTATTCTCTCTTGGGTGGGCAGCAAGCCTTTCCGGTTTAATATTGTAAGCTGGGATTGTTTGAAATGAAAAGCCTTTTACAATATAAGCTTGATTTGGCGAGACAGGATATTTTTGTGTTTCGGCAATATCAATTTTTTCCAAACAATCAATTGGGGCAATAACAGTAGTTTTATCTTTGATAATTTTTTTAACATCTTCAAAAGAGCAATGATCGTAATGCGCATGGGTTATAAATATAAGATCTGCTTTTTGAAGAGTTTGCGATTTAAGATCAAAAGGGTCAATATAATAAATGCGGTTGCCGAGGTTATCAGAAAAGAAAAAACTGGCATGGCCTAGCCAGGTTATATCTTTGAGGTCGTCCATATCTAAATAATATTATAGCATCAGTTTTCTGGCAATCATTAGTAACTGAATGAGTCCTATAAACGCTCCAAATTTTACGATATCAATATTAAGCGGTTTCATATCCTTTAGTTAAAAAGGTCGTATAGTGCCATTAGCGACAGCACAATTAATGGAATTACCAAAAAATAAGATACTAAAAAAATTATCATTCTTCCTCCAAGACCAGAATATATAAAAATAGTAAAAGAAGAATAAAAAGAATGTATGGACTTTGGAAGAAAGTAGAGGAGTTTTAGTTAAACTATCGGCACTGATTTTGGTATTTACTTAGATATATGGAATATGCAGGGTCATTTTTCCTGGTTAAAAGTACAGAAAGATTGTTTAAAGCGGGGCAAAAATTCGGGTCCATAGAGAGTATTTTTTGATACATATTAAGCTGTTGGTTCTCAAAGCCAACGGTGTTAAAAAAATTAGCAAGACGCAGTAAAGAAGTAATGTCGCTTGAAGAAAAATCACTCATTTTACCTTGGGCTACAAAAAACCTATCTATAATTTCTTTATTTTCATTATTATTTTTTATAAAGATAACAACAGAATCATCTAAATAAATCATTTTCCAATTGTTGTTTTGGATAATGTTTTGTAAAAAGGACTCTGCCCATGGAGTTTGGTCGGTGTGAGAAAAGAAAATACTGTTAAAGTTATATTTTTGCGATATTTTTTCAAAAAGATTTTTGTCTTGCTGTATTGGGATATAAATTTTTTGGAAAAAATCTGCAGGGTAGCTTTCCGGTCTTCCATCAACAAACACTTTTTCTTTAGGATAAAAGCGGTACTCAAGATAACTGCCGATATCAAAATTATTAAAAATAGGACCTTTAATATTGTTTTTTAAGAAAAAGTCAGCGCCATTTTTAGCTCCGGTTGCTATACCAAACCCAAAAGATTTTTGAGAATAAAAGCGAATCATCTGAAAAATTATTATGCCAACTAGTGTTAATAGTATGCCTGTTTTTAAAATCGGTTTTTTTAAAATATTTATTTTTTCAACAATAATCGAAAGACTGTAGACAAAAGGAAAAAATATGCCAAAAACAAAAAGAGGAAAATTGCGAACTGCGCTTGCTGCTAAAAAAGTAAAAAATATTGCCAAAAGCCAGTCGACTGGTTTTGTTTTTTTAGAAGTTATGATAAGAGAAAGAAAAAGAAAAATTACTGTTATAGCAAAAAATAAAATGGTTGGTTTATGTGAATAATTCCAAAGGAAAAAAATATTTTGATTTTCTTCAATAGAGTATCCATAATTATTAAAAACAGTAAGAGGGTAGAATACTTGCTGTAGTCCGTTTGGGTTTAGCAGTGCTATTAAGATTGAACAGATGGTGACTACTACTAATATACTAGTATACTGGTGGTTAAGATTTTTACGTTGCATTATGACATCAATAATAAATATTCCTAAAACAGCTATGCCGATGGGGAAGTAAATATGGGTATTTATCCACAAAAGCTCAATTAAAGGTAAAATAAAAATCAAGCGGGTAGGTTTTTCTCTGTTTTTATAAAGAATAATAATAAATAAAGCTAAAAATAAAAAACTAAATGTTTCGGGCCTAACATCGGTTCTTTCAAAAAGAATACTAATGGAAAAAATAGAAACAATAGCAACGGCAATTAAATTATTTTTTTTAAGCGAGGCAAAAAATATCAAAGAAAAAGCTATTAAAATAGTAAGTGTTGTTAAAAACAAAAGTCCATTAAACCCGGACAGGGAATAAACAATAAAATATATAACTTCAGAAAACCAGTGATGGTTAATAAAAGGAAAATCAGGATAAGTATAAGAAAAAAGATTTGTTTTAGGTACACTTTTTGTTTGGAGAATTATTTGACCAGTTAACAAGTGTCTGCCTAAATCCTGAGTAATAGCGGTAATTGGTCGCAGAAATTCAACAATCAGCAATATAAAGATAGATACAACCAATGAGATATTCAAAATTCTTTGCATGGTTTGAAAATTAAATCTAAATAGCGTCTAGTTATCAGCGTCTAGCGTTCAGTTGGTTTTAACTAGACGTTAATTACTAGTTTGTCTTGGCCTGTATTGAAGGGCTTCTGCAATGTGTTCGGGTTTAATATTTTTTGATTGGTCTAAATCGGCAATTGTTCTGGCAAGTTTTACTGTTCGGTGATACGAGCGGGCGGAAAGATTCATTTTTACAACCGCCATGCGAAGAAGATTTAAGCATTCATCAGAAAGTTGGCAAAATTCTTTTATGTCTTTGTTGTTCATTTCTGCGTTTGAGGCAATTTTTTTGTTTTTAAACCGCTTAGTTTGAATATCACGGGCTTTTTGCACCCTTTTTCTAATTTCTAAAGAACTTTCAATTTTAACTTTATCATTTATTGTTAGCTTTTCTGTTTTAACAGCCGGAACATCAATATGAATATCAATTCGATCAAGCATTGGCCCGGAAATTCGTTTTTGGTAACGAAGCACGGCCCCGGGCATGCAGCGGCAAGTATGGGTGTTATCCCCATAATATCCACATGGGCAGGGATTCTGGGCTGCAACAAGCATAAATTTAGCAGGAAACATTACTCTACCGTGAGCTCTGGCAACAGTTATAAAGCCGTCTTCCATTGGCTGGCGCATGGCTTCTAAAACATGTCTTGGAAATTCGGGAAATTCATCCAAAAATAAAACACCGCGGTGGGCTAGCGATATTTCTCCGGGTTTTGGTATTGCTCCGCCACCAATTAAGCCAACATGAGAGGTAGTATGATGCGGATTTCTAAAAGAGCGTTTAGTAATAATTGCCTCTTTACCCAAAAGCCCTGAGATGCTATAAATTTTAGTTACTTCCAGGGCTTCTTGTGTTGTTAAGCGGGGAAGAATAGAGGGAAGAGTTCTTGATAAAAGTGTTTTGCCAGCTCCCGGTGGGCCTTTTAACAGAATATTATGCGAGGCGGCTGCTGCAATTTCCATGGCCCGTTTTGCTTTTTCCTGTCCTTTAATATCTTTCATGTCAAATTCAAAAGGCTCTTCTTTAAAATATTTTTTTAAAGTAATTTTTTCCTGCGGTTTAATTGAGGATTGGCCGGTTAAATGGTAAAAAAGGGAAATAAGCGTTGGGACAGGGTAGGCGGTAATATTATGAATAATTCCTGCTTCTTTTGAGTTTACTTGTGGTAAAAAAACACGTTTTAATTTTTTTTGTTTAGCCAAAAGCATTTGTGGTAAAACGCCATTGGTGTGCCTTAGTCTTCCGTCTAAAGATAGTTCACCCATAAAAAGCGCATCACTTATATCAACCTTTAACTGTTCGGAAGCAAGTAAAATGCCAAGAGCAATTGGTAAATCATAGGACGGACCTTCTTTTGGCAAATCAGCAGGCGCCAGATTAACAGTTATTCTTTTAGCCGGAAAATCAGCGCCCGAATTTTTTATTGCACTTCTTACTCTTTCTTTTGCTTCTTCGACTGCTTTATCCGGAAGACCGACAATAGTTAGACTGGGTAATCCCTGGCTGGCAACGTCTACCTCTACCTCAACTGGTACTGCATCAAGCCCAACAACTGCAGAAGAATTTACTCTGGCCAACATACTCTTAATATAGCACTTTTACAGCGAAAGTATTCTGGCTCTCTAACTGCAATAGGCTTATAATATTGACCAGTGCCCAGATTTTTGGTAGAATGCTTTCTTAGGTTTATGAAAGAATTACGAACGCTCTATACAGCTGCCCGATGGTATAGGTACGGCCCAGAAAAACAATATACGGTTGATCAAATTAGAGATTATGATACTGCTGCCGATACATTAACTGATAGACAAGGATTCGCTAGATTTCTTGCGTCTCATATTGGCTCTATTCCTGGAAAAACATTAGAAGTCGCGGCTGGAACAGGTTTAGTTTCACAAGTATTAAAAGAGCAAATTTCGGAGCTATTCTTGGTAGATATTTCATTGCCCGCGTTACAATTTTTGCGAGAAAGAGTTGGGGATCAAGCAAATATTCTTCAAGCAGATTTTTTTAATCTCCCATTCGTCCCGGATAACCTTGACACCGTAGTTATGGTGGGTGGTTATCGGTATGTGCCTCCAGAAACAAAGCAACGATTCTGGGACGAAATGCGCAGAATTGTAAAGAATGAAGGAAGAATATTCATTGCCCAGTTTTATCCACGAGCAATACCTCTTCGAGGAAATGATATAAATATCGATCGGTTCCTCATTGATCGTGGTTTTTCATTGCGGAGTATAAGAAAATATGACGTGGTAATAGACATGGAGATGCTACATATAAAAACTGGCATGTATCGTTTGTTCGAATTTCTTCGCACGAAATAATTTTTTTCGCTTTGCTTATATAAATACTTTGCCCGTTCATTTTGATGCTATAATGAAAGCTGTTATTTGCATGAAACCTGAAGCAGTAAATAATCATGAACATTTTGAAGGTGATCGGAGCCCAGTTGGAAATTATGAGGTTTTAACCCCAAATAATTTTCTTGCCGATGTGGCGCGTGAAGCAAAAGCAGCAAAAAAACGATTGTGGATACAGACAATGTATATGGAACCAGGAATTGTTTCCGCAAGATTAACAAATATTTTAAAAGACGCTGCAGCAAGAAATTTAGACACAAAACTTCATGTTGACTGGTTTGGGCTAGTAACAACAAATGGCGAATTAGTATATTCTGCCGGTTTCCCCCTATTTCCTATAGGAACAGCATCGGCAAATATTATTCGTCAAAAAAAACAATGGTTTAAAACGTTACAAGATAGCGGCGTTGATGTTTTCTTTACTAATCCTCCGAGGGGCATGAGCCGCATTCTCCCGTATCGGGGCCGTAACCATATGAAAATAACAATAGTTGACAATATCTCATATTTGGGAGGCCTTAACATTGCTGACAGGGATTTTACCTATGCCGACTTTATGGTAAAAATTACCGATGAGGAAATAACAAGGGCAATAGCAAAGCAGTTTTCAAAAGTACACGACGATAATCTTGAAGACGAAGACATATTAATAGATGATACACGCCTTTTTGTAGACAGTGGAAAGACTGATGATTCGGTTATTCTTGCTAGAGCAATTGACGCGGTACAAGGGGCAGAAAGTAGCGTATATCATACGAGCCAGTTTATACCCGATGGCAGATTTCTAAAAGCATTACACGATGCATATACGCGAGGCCTGGATGTGCAGACTATTGTACCCGAGCAAAATACATTCAATAGGCTATTTGCGATTATATATAGAATGAATCAATTAAGTATGTATATGAAAGGACAACGTATACCTCTTCTTTTTTATCCAACAATGCTTCACGCGAAATTAGTGATTGTTGATGAAAAGCTTGCCATTTTTGGATCCCATAACTTATCTGATAAAGGGGTTAAAATGGGTACAGCAGAAATAGCATTACATTCAACGAATGAGACATTAGTTAAGCATCTTTTAGATTTTTATAAAATTCTAACGAGGGGAAGTACGTCTACCAGAAGGCCGTAAAAAAGGGTAGGCCTTGCGTGATAATGTCAAGTTCTACCTCAACAGGTACCACATCGAGCCCCACAACCGCGGAGGAGTTTACTTTTGCCAGCATACTATTACTATAGCCTGTTTACAGGTTATTGAATTTGATCTTGAGTATTATTATTTTTTACCTAATCCTTCATCGTGAGGACCAACTGAATGAAAAATGATTTTGCCGATTTCCATTAAATTCCTTTGCGAAGGTCAGCAATGAGCATTTTTGCATTTTTGTAAGTTTTAAATTTTCCCTTTTTGATTTCTTCTTCTCCGTTTAACACCTCTTTTTCCCACCATAATTTACTTCCATAAGGAAGCATATCTTCAGGAATTATACGAAGGATATGTAGCTTAAGCTCTTCAAGATGTTCTAACTCGTTTATTAATTTTTTTATTACGGTAGTATCAATTGTTGTTGATTTGCTCATAATCCATAGTATAGCATACTTTGACAAATGGAAAATCCTACTTTAGACGTTCGTCGGTAATACCCCTGGTGCCTTTTTGCT
>JACPAR010000010.1 GCA_016180725.1 Candidatus Levyibacteriota bacterium
TGGAGACTACGATGAAGAAAAAGTAAAAAATATCGCATCCTTTTATACCCCTACTCCTGGAGGAGTCGGCCCTGTCAACGTTGCAATGCTTTTAGAAAATGTAATCGAGGCTGTAAAAAGGAGTCTCTAATTTTTGTGATTGACAAAAGAGAAAAAGAGTTTTAAACTAAAACCCCAGAACCGACACTGGGTTTTTTTATGCATTCGACAAGCTCAGCATAATCTCTTCGAGTTTGAGCAGTAAAGTGCTCAATCTCAGAGTCGAAAACCTGAAAAAGTTGAAGGATTTATGGATAAAAATATCCAAATAGAAAAAATTAACGGCAAATTTAAGGATAAAGATATTATTTCTCTGGATCAATTTACTCCAAAAGACATCAACATCCTCTTCGCTTTAACTAAAAAAATGAAAAAAATAGCTGTGAACTCCAGAGCCGAAATAGTTGACCCTCAACACTTTTCTTCTGTTTCAAAAGGGGAATCTTTGGAAGATACAATCAGAGTTTTTGAAGCCTACTGCAACGCAATAGTTATCCGTCACCCGGTAGTTGGAACCGCGCAAAAAGCAGCAGATATTGCTTCTTTTGTACCTGTAATAAATGCCGGAGACGGAATAGGAGATCATCCTACTCAGGGCCTACTGGACCTCGCTACTATTTATGAAAAACATAAAAGATTAGATAACCTTATTATGGTAGCAGCAGGAGATATTCTAAACGGCAGAACAATTAGGTCTTGCATGAAAGGACTTTCGCTTTATCCTAACAATACCATTTATCTTCTATCACCAAAGGAATTACGAATGACACGGGAGAGTTTTGAATACTATACCAAACGCGGTTTAAAGCTATTTGAAATTGAAAGCGAAAAAGACATACCCAAAAATGCCGATGTTTGGTATTGGACGCGCGTGCAAAAAGAACGATTTGAAAATTTAAAAGACTACGAAAAAGTAAAAAATAAATTTGTTCTTACTAAAAAATTACTTGACACAACAGGCGGTAAACAAACAATTGTTATGCATCCATTGCCTAGGGTTGGCGAGATAACAACAGACGTAGACGATGACCCCAGAGCGCAGTATCTTCGCTCGCAAGTAAGAAACGGCATGTACATCCGCATGGCTCTTTTGGCCTTAGTTTTAGGAAAAACAAAATAAGGTACCACGGGTACCACAGGTATCATGAGTACCACGCGGAGAAAATTTTTCTCGTGATACCCGTGATACACTTGATACTCGTGGTACTTTTAGAATTATGAAGGGTAAACTGATTCTCGAAGATAATTCTGAATTTGAAGGCATGAGCTTTGGTGCTAACAAAAGTGCTGCAGGTGAAGTTGTTTTTTCGACAGGCATGGTCGGTTATCCGCAGGCTTTTACTGATCCTTCTTTTACTGGCCAAATTCTTATTCTAACTTATCCAATAATTGGAAATTATGGAGTGCCGGATAAAAAATATTGGGAATCAGACGGTCTAAAAATTTCCGGACTTATTGTTTCTAATTACATTGATACTCCATCTCATTTTCAGAGTAAACTAAAACTTTCACAATGGCTTAAAAAAGAAAACGTACCGGCTTTAGAAATTGCAGACACAAGGGGATTAACCCAAAAAATCAGAGAAAAAGGCGTAATGTTGGGTAAGGTCATCGTAGATCACCCTGAGCAAAACCTAAGGGTTAAAATTAATTTTATTGATCCAAATAAAGAAAATTTAGTAGCAAAAGTCTCAACTAAAGTCGTAACCTCGCAAGGTCAGACCTTGCGAGGCAAAACAGTACTTTTGATTGATTGCGGAGCAAAAAGAAATATTGCCCAGTGCCTTGTTAACAGAGGAGTAAAAGTAATTACTGTTCCATGGGATTTCGATCCTTATAGTGAGCGCCAGGACCCGTTGAGATTTGATGCTGTTGTAATTTCAAATGGTCCGGGTGATCCCAAAATGGCAGATAAAACAATCTCTATTATTAAAAAGTTTATTGAGAAAAAAATTCCTGTTTTAGGCATTTGTCTTGGCCATCAGCTTTTAGCACTTGCCGCGGGCGGGGACACCCAAAAATTAAAGTTTGGACACAGGAGCCAAAATCAACCATGTATTATGAAGGGATCTAAACGTTGTTTTATTACCACCCAAAACCACGGCTTCCATGTTAGTAAAATCCCAAAAGGTTTTAAGCCCTGGTTTACCAATGCTAACGACGGATCAAACGAGGGAATTATTCACAAAAAACTTCCCTTCATGTCTGTCCAATTCCACCCGGAAGCCATGCCCGGCCCGGTTGATACCGAATGGATTTTTGATTATTTCCTGGAAAAAATATGAAAAATGTAAAAAAGGTACTTGTTCTGGGTTCTGGCGCTTTAAAAATTGGCGAGGCAGGAGAGTTTGACTACTCCGGCTCGCAGGCAATCAAAGCATTAAAAGAGGAGGGGATTGAAACTATTTTAGTGAACCCGAATATTGCTACGATTCAAACTTCTAAATTTTTAGCCAACACTGTTTATTTTCTTCCTGTAAATGACTTTTTTGTTGAAAAAATTATTAAAAAAGAAAAGCCAGATGGGATTTTACTTTCTTTTGGAGGTCAAACCGCTTTAAACTGCGGTCTTGCTTTACACAAAAAAGGAATACTAAAAAAATATAATGTTAAAATTTTGGGCTCTCCAATATCAGCAATAATATTGTCCGAAGACAGAAAGGAATTTTCTAACCACTTAAAAAAAATAGGCGTTCCAACCCCTGTAAGTAAAACTGCTAAAACAGTAAACCAGGCATTATCAATTGCCAAAGAAATAGGTTTTCCCGTAATGATTAGAGCAGGTTTTGCCTTAGGAGGACAAGGATCTGGTATTGCAAATAACGAAACGGAACTAAGAATGATTGCCGATAAAGCATTTCATTTTGTTCCGCAAATTCTTATAGAACAGTATTTACACAATTATAAAGAAGTTGAATATGAAGTTGTAAGAGATATTGATGACAATTGCATAACTGTTTGTAACATGGAGAATTTTGATCCCTTGGGAATTCATACAGGAGAATCAATAGTTGTTGCGCCAAGTCAAACTTTAACTAATTTTGAATATCATTTTTTAAGAAACGAGGCAATTAAAATTGTTAGAAGCCTTGAAATAGTAGGGGAATGCAACGTACAATTTGCTCTGAATCCAAACCCTAAAAGTATCACGAGTACCACGGGTACCACGAGAAGAGACAACGAGATAAATTCTACCCGTGATACACGTGATACTCTTGATACCCGTGTTACCCTTGAGTATTACGTTATCGAACTCAACGCCCGGCTCTCCCGAAGTTCTGCTCTTGCTTCCAAAGCAACCGGTTATCCGCTAGCTTATGTTGCCGCAAAACTGGCTCTTGGAAAAAATCTTACACAAATAAAAAATAAAGTAACCCAAGTTACGCAATCCTGTTTTGAACCAAGTCTTGATTATATCGTAGTTAAAATGCCCCGCTGGGATATGGAAAAGTTTAAAGGAGCAGACGAAAAAATCGGCACAAGCATGAAATCGGTTGGTGAGGTTATGGGAATTGGCAGAACTTTTGAGGAAGCTTTACAAAAAGCTATCCGCATGCTGGATTTAGATCTGGAAGGTGTAACCAGTGAGAAAATTCTTGAAAACGGTCAATCTATATACAAAACCGAACAAGAACAATTAGAAAAACCAACCGCAAAACGTGTTTTTGCTGTTTCTAAAGCATTAAGAAAAAATATGCCGGTTAAAAAAATTTATAAATTAACAGGGATTAATCCTTGGTTTTTGTATCGCATAAAAAATATTGTTGATGAGGAAAAATTACTTAAAAAATCCGCTATTAAAAAGTTGACTAAAGAAAAACTTACTCATCTTAAAAGACTAGGCTTTTCCGACAAAAGAATTGGCGAACTTGTTGGTGTAAAGGAACTACAGATTAGAAGCTTAAGACAAAAGCTGGATATTAAACCCTCTGTATTTCAAATCGACACCCTGGCCGGAGAGTTTCCTGCTAAAACAAATTATTTATATCTTACTTACAACGGAAATCATAACGATGTAACACCGCTTAAAAAAGATGGGGTAATAGTACTGGGCTCCGGCCCTTACAGGATTGGTTCGTCAGTTGAATTTGACTGGACAAGTGTTAATACGGTTTTGGCTTTAAAAGATGAGGATAAAAAATCTATTATTATTAACTGCAACCCCGAAACGGTTTCTACAGATTATGATATTTCCGATAGGCTTTATTTCGAAGAATTAACCTTTGAGAGAATCGCCGACATTTACGAGTTTGAAAATCCGCTAGGCGTTATTGTTTCTGTTGGAGGACAAACGCCAAACAATAGAGCTGGAGCATTAAAAGAATCCGGATTTAATATCCTAGGTACTAATCCTGATGATATTGATAGGGCAGAGGATAGAAATAAGTTTTCCAGACTTTTAGACAAACTTTCTATTGATCAACCTGCCTGGAATAAATTAGAAAGTATAGAATCCGCGCTTTTATTTTGCGAAAAGGTAGGTTACCCGGTTTTAATTCGTCCTTCTTATGTTTTATCAGGTACCAGTATGAATATTTGCTATAACAAGGAAGAGCTTGTTCATTATCTAAAATTAGCAGCTCACATTTCTAAAGAATATCCAATAACAGTTTCCAAATTTATCGAAGACGCAAAAGAAGTAGAACTGGATGCAGTAGCGAGTAATGGAAAAATTATTGCCACTGTTATTTCTGAACATGTCGAAAACGCAGGTGTCCATTCGGGTGATGCAACTATCGTTCTGCCGGCACATAATATACCTAAAGAAACAAAAGATGGAATGCAGGAAATTGCAGTAAAACTTTCAAAGGCATTAAATATAACCGGACCGTTTAATATCCAGTTTCTGACAAAAGACAATAATGTATCTGTTATAGAAATTAACCTTAGGGCCTCGCGTACATTCCCTTTTATATCGAAAGTGACTGGCATGAATTTTATCAAACTCGCTGTTGACTCTCTCTTCCATAAAGAACATAAGGAAGTACCGACAAACTCGATAAAATTTGTCGCGGCAAAAGTCGCGCAGTTTTCTTTTGCCAGACTTACAGGCGCAGATCCTGTATTGCATGTTGAAATGGCTTCAACCGGCGAAGTTGCCTGTTTTGGCGAAGATATAGAGGAAGCATTTTTAAAAGGACAATTATCTGTAGGAGAAAAAGTTCCTAAAAAAGGCATTTTTATTAGTCTTGGCGGAGACAGTAATAAAGAAAAATTTTTAGAAGCTGCAAAACTTTTTACAAAACTTAATGTTCCTTTATATGCCACCGAAAAAACAACGGAATTTTTATTAGAACACAAAGTTATGGCTATAAAACTTTATAAAATACACGAGCATCTGTCACCAAATGTTTTAGAATACTTTAAAACCGGAAAAATAGATCTGGCAATTAATCTTTTGGAAGACAAGCACAAAAAAATGGAAACCAGTGATGAATACACCATAAGAAGAGCTGCGATTGATTATAATATTCCGCTTTTTACCAACCGCCAGAAAGCAGAACTTTTTGTTAAAGCAATTACTTCAAAATCTATCGATGATCTTCCCATTAAATCCTGGAATGAATACGCCATAGACTTGACGGCGAGGAATAGCATTTTCGCAAGTCGCGAATAAACTGTATTTGCTTCAAGATTTTTAAAAGTTAACGTGGATCGAAAACCATAATGTACCTTAAAGCAGGACGACAAGAAAATGGTATTCCGAGCCGCAGAGACGTATGGTATACTAGCGCCATAATGAAATCAGATAAACGAATTGATTTTGAAAAAATCTTTACCCCTCAAGGACTGCTAGGAGATGTTTCTAAAAATCCTAATTTGGATTTTTTAATGAACATATTTAAGATTCCAAGAATTTATGGAGTTTCCGGTTTTGGGCAATGGAACGTTGGGCAACACACTATGGCCGTTGCGTTTTTAGCTTTATACTGGTCAAAGTTTAATAATTATCCTCAGGAAAAAAGGGATAGATTAGTAACTCTTGGTCTTGTTCACGATGCACACGAAGCAGTAATTGGCGATATCTTGCCGTTTTTTAAAACTACAGAAGTAAAAGAAGCTATTGAAAAAATTCAAAACGATATCTTAAACGCATTTTCCATAACTGAGGATGAAACTTTAAAAGAAGAGTTAAAGCTTATCGACATGATAAGCTTTTTATACGAAATCAGTCAGTCATCTCCGCAAGGCCTTTATTCTGCAAAAAAACAATTATTAAAAGAAATTTATAAACGTCAAAAAGAGATTATATTTGAGTACACTAGAAAATCAAAAATCGAAGAAAAAAAAGTCCGCTCATTCTTAAAAAAAATGAGTCTTTAAAACTAATATTCTTATTATTGTATAAAAATAAAAGAAATGTGTTCAGAAATTTGGAAAAAGTCTTTAGGCATTGCCGGCCAGGTTGCCTTTGTCGCCATTTTCCTTCACGTAACAATTATGAAATATCCAGGCTGGATTCGATAGTTTAACGAGCAAGTTAAACAAACGCCCGAACTTGCAAATCCATCCATGCCGCCTGCGAGTTTGTTTGTTTTTATTGTTATGGCCGCAGTTATTCTTATTCGTATAAAAACAAACCCCCCATTGTGATTTTTATATCTGAAGAAACAGTTAAAAATTAGTAAGGAAGAAGAAAGAAGTGCCAAGGAATGGATTTTTAAGTTGATAAATGTATGCTTAGCCTCGCAAGGTTCAACCTTGCGAGGCTAAGCTAGTTCTTCTAGAGTTTTATCCTGTATCGTTGAAAAGTCATCCACTTCGTTTACGAAAGCCTCGTATGATAGATTTTGGTTGGTATTTGAGAAGTAGTTTAAAATTTCTTCAGGATGAATCCATTCAGTACCCCTTTTCCCTAAATATTCAAGAAAAGATGATGGATGATCATATTTGCTTACCAAGGTTGAATCTTGATGAAGCACTGCTTGTTTGTGGATATATTTTGAAAGGTAAATAAATTGTTCCTCGGTTTCAATGAGTACAGCTTTATAAATATCCTGATATAAGGATCCAACTCGTTTGTATTTTTTGTTAAAATACATTGTATACCGGGTGCAGATTGATTGCATAAACTTGTCTATTGATAGGGCACTACTCTGTTTAATAAAGAAGTGGAAGTGATTAGGCATAAGGCAATATGCTAGCAAAGTAATTTCGCCATAGAAGTTATTCATGCGGAGAAGTTTTATTATTTTGTCTTTTTCTTTGTAGGAAATATGAGGGTCTTGTAATTTTTCCATTAATTCCTTTTCATTTTTTGGCATGAGATAATTTTTTAGATAAGAAAGGAAAACAGTATAATCTTGATCGTCAAGGAAAATTTTTCGTTTCTCAACACCGCGATTATAGATGTGATAGTAACCATTATCTACGTAGCTCTTTGTTCTATTTTTAGCAGGCATACTTTTAAGGTAGCATATCTGGTATAGCCTTGCAAGGTTCAACCTTGCAAGGCTATGTATTGCTAGAATGGTAGAGTGTAAGCGATTGTAGTATGATTACACTGATGTCTATTGAGAAAAATATAAAGCTCTTAACATGGTTTAACTTTTTCACCGATTTTAAGCTCTACGCTCCGGTTGCGATTTTATATTTTGCTCAAGTTTCTGGTTCATTTGCTTTGGGGATGAGTATTTTTTCGATTACCATGATTGCGACTGCGATTTTTGAGGTGCCAACCGGTGTGTTTTCCGATCGCATCGGCAGAAAGAAAACTGTAATTCTTGGCGGAGTAGCAGCGGTTTTGTATTCACTCTTTTACGCAATCGGTTCATCGTACGTAATGCTTGCGTTAGGCGCGGTGTTGCAGGGGTTGTCGCGGTCTTTTTATAGCGGCAACAACGACGCGTTATTGCATGATACGCTTTCTCTAGTTGGAAAACGAGAAGAGTATCATTACTTCTTAGGTAGAACAAGCGCAATGTTTCAGCTGGCATTAAGTATTTCCGCAGTAGTCGGTGCTGTATTAGCAAGTATTTCTTTTCCTCTGATCATGTGGTTGTCGGTTATTCCGCAAGTTTTTTGTTTTCTTTTAAGTCTTCAGATGGTTGAACCATTGGTAAGAGGAAAAGAGAGCGGGAATATTTTTGCCGATCTTCGCGAGGCCGCAGCGCAATTCCTGCATAATAGAAAGCTTCGGTTATTAAGTTTTTCCGACATTCTTTCGTATGGCTTTGGTGAGTCAGCTTATCAGTTTCAGGCAGCGTTCTACAATACGGTTTGGCCAGTATGGGCGATTGGTATTCCAAAGTTTTTGTCAAATATACAATCGATGATAAGTTTTTATTTTAGCGGCGCGCTTATTAAGCGTTATTCAGAACTTAAGATTCTTGTTATCGGTACATTATATAAGCTGCCGATAAATGTATTTTTGCTTGGTTTCCCAAATGTTTTTTCGCCGATTTTATATTCGACCAATTCCTTTTTTTATGGCGTAAGTAAAGTTGCAAAAAATAATCTTATGCAGCTGGAGTTTACGCAGCAACAGAGGGCAACAATGAGTTCTTTAAATTCACTTGCCGGAAATCTATGCCTTGCCGTAGTTGCGGTAAGTATTGGACTTGTTGCAGACCGTTTAGGACCAGCCAAGACACTATTAATTTTACAAGCGTACCAGTTAGCGCACTTGTGGATTTTTTACAAACTAGCCAAGTACTATCGTAAGCCAAGTTAACTTTTCTTAAGTCTATGCTTTTATTACTTAAAAAAGAGTTGCATAAATCCGGTAATCCAAAAAAAGCAAAATTTTTACAGGGGTTTTTCAAAACCGGAAAAGGAGAGTATGGCGAAGGCGATGTGTTTATTGGTGTTACTGTGCCGGAGTCGCGAAAAATTGCCCAAAAGTTTGCCGGTCTTTCGATTACAGACGTTGGAAAACTAATCACTTCCAAAATCCACGAAGAACGCTTAGTGGCACTTCTTATTTTGGTTTACAAATTCCAAAAAGGTAATAAAGAAACAAAAAAAGAAATCTTTGATTTTTATCTTGCGCATACAATCTATATTAACAATTGGGACTTAGTTGATCTTTCGGCGCGGGATATTGTTGGCAGCTACCTTTTCCATCATTCTGGTAAGGTTTCCTCAGGCGACTGCACCCGGAATCCGGATTCATTGAATCCAATTCTTGCCAAACTTGCAAGATCAAAAAATTTATGGGAGAGGCGAATCGCTATTATTGCAACATACTACTTTGTTAAACGAAATCAATTTAACGAAACGCTTAAGATTGCAGCTTTGCTTACTTTTGATCAGCATGATCTAATTCATAAAGCTGTAGGGTGGATGTTAAGAGAGGTAGGGAAGCGCGATCAAAAAGTAGAGGAGGAGTTTCTTAAAAACTGCTATAAAAAAATGCCGCGCACAGCTCTTCGCTACGCCATCGAACGGTTTCCTAAAGATCTTCGCCTTTCTTATCTTAACGGCTTTATTTAATTATTGAATTATTTTACATATTCTTGTATAGTTGTTGGATTGTGGCAAATTCGGTTGAAAGCGGTAGAAGCTTTTTAATGCTTTCGGGTGCTGTGCGAGCTTTAGATTCTGATGATTCGGCATTAAGAGCACGGGCATTAGAAGTTGCATTAGATCACGGAGCAGCGTTATTAACGCTACATCCCGATGACCTTCCTGGCGCTGTGCCTTTAAGGGTTACATTGGAAAGAAGACCGCGAGAAGCAAGAGTTATTATGGCTGTTTTAGCGCTTGCAGGAGGAAATTTTCCCCGTATGCTGGAGCAAATTCACGCACAGTATCAACAAGATCTTGCAGCTTCGCAAGACTCCTAGAATTCCTTCGCAACCCCGCTAATTTTATAGAGTTCTTAATAAAATCATGGTTTGTGTTGGACTTCCGGTAATTTCTTTCCTTTCGGGATAAAACGGATGGATAGGGAGTTTACGCAGTGGCGGGTGTCTTTTTCTGTCAGCTTCTCTCCTGTAAATACGTGCCCTAAGTGTGCGCCGCAATTGCTGCACTGAATTTCTGTTCGTATTGCATCCGGATCTGGTTCTCTTTTAATAGCATCTGGGTAATTTTCGTCAAACGACGGCCAGCCGCAATCTGCATCAAACTTTGATTTCGCTGAGAAAAGTGGGGCATTGCAACGTCTGCAGATAAACGTGCCATCATTATAAAAGTCATCGTACTCTCCGGTAAAAGGAGCTTCCGTTCCTTTATTCACAATCACATCTTCTTCCTGAGGACTCAATTTATTATATGCCATGGATAAATTATAGCACCAGTGTAAAGTTTATTTAATTTAAAAATATTCTTCTTAATGTTTGTGCTACAATGACTTTGTGAATTTAGCATATAAGTTAAGACCAATAAATTTAAAAGAGTTTGTCGGACAAAAACATTTGGTAGGGGAGAGGAGAATTATCAGAAAAATGATTGAAAGCGATTCTCTTTTCCCTATAATTCTTTGGGGACCCCCAGGAAGCGGAAAAACAACTCTTGCTCATATTATTTCTAAGGAAACAAACGCAGATTTCCACGAACTTTCCGCCGTTAACGCCGGTAAAGAAATACTAAATAAAGTCATTAATGTTGCAAAAGAAAATAAAAAGATAGGAAAACGTACTATTCTTTTTATCGACGAAATTCATCGTTGGAACAAAGCCCAGCAAGACGCCCTACTGCATCATGTTGAAATCGGACTAATTACACTTATTGGAGCAACTACAGAAAACCCATCGTTTGAAATAATCAGCGCACTTTTATCCAGATGTCGGGTATTTGTTTTAAAAAGTTTAGAAGTTGATGATCTTAAACAGCTTATCAAGAGGGGATTATCCGACAAAGAAAAAGGCCTTGAGAAATATAAAAAAACTATTCACGAAGACGCACAAGAACTTTTGATCAGATTTTCTGGAGGAGACGCCCGTATTATGTTAAACGGCTTGGAAATTGCCGCAACAGGTTACAGAGAAAAAAAAATTACGCCCGAAATTATTAAAGAAGTTTTTCAAACAAAATCAGCCGGACTTTACGACAAAAAGGCCGATGAGCATTATAATATTATCAGTGCGTTTATTAAATCCATGCGCGGATCAGATGTAGACGCAACGCTTTACTATTTGGCTAGAATGTTGGAAAACGGTGAGGATCCAAAATTTATTGCCAGACGAATGATTATTTTTGCCTCAGAAGATATTGGACTAGCAGATAGGGGAGCATTAATTCAAGCAAATGCCGGCTTTGAAGCGGTACATAAAATCGGCATGCCGGAAGCCCAACTAATACTGGCACAAATTGCGGTTTATCTTGCAAAAGCAGCAAAATCGCGGGCAACAACCAATGCGCTTTATAAAGCTCAACAAGTTGTTTATGAGTTTCCAAATGAACCGGTGCCTCTGCACTTAAGAAATGCTCCAACAAAACTGATGAAAAATTTGGGTTACGCCAAAAACTATAAATGGAGTGTAAAATACGTTGGACCCAAGCCTAGTTTGCCTTTTTTACCAGAGAAGTTAAAAGAGAAAAAAATCTACGAACCATAATTTATGAGTAAATTAATTTTACCGGGACTTATTGATCCACATGTCCATTTAAGAGATCCTGGGCAAACTGAAAAAGAAGATTTTTACACTGGTACTTTAGCTGCCTTAGCCGGGGGATACACAACGGTTATTGATATGCCAAATAACAAAATCCCCATTGCTAACCTCAAACTATTAGAAGAAAAAATCTTAATTGCCAAAGAAAAGATTGTTTGTGATGTTGGTTTCTACTTCGGCTCAATGGGGGATAATCTTGAAGAGTTTCCAAAAGTTATCAATAAAGTGCTCGGCCTTAAGCTTTACTTAAACGAAACTACCGGAAACTATTTAATAGACAAAAACAAACTTAGACAGATATTTAAATCATGGACACAAAGTATGTCACTACGTAGTAACAAACTATATGAACAAAAACCTATTTTACTTCACGCAGAAGGCAAAGCAATAGAATATGTTGTTAAATTAGTTTCCAAACTTGGAACCAAAGTTCACTTCTGCCACATTAGCACTCAGGGTGACTTAGAGCTAATAGTGCAGGCAAAAGATGAAGGACTCCCTGTAACCTGCGGCGTTACGCCTCACCATCTTTTTCTAACAGAAGATGACGTTAAAACTCTTGGACCTTTTGGAAAAATGAAGCCTAAGCTTGCCGGCAGAAAAGACGTTGATTTTCTCTGGAGAAATTTGAAAGCAATTGATGTTATCGAGTCCGACCACGCCCCACACGCTATCGAAGAAAAAACAGGAAAATTTCAAATTCCGTATGGTGTTCCTGGCCTTGAAACAACACTACCGCTTTTGCTCACCGCGGCTTCTGAAAATAGACTAAGCATTGACGATATCATCCGCCTTTGCTTTGAAAACCCGGCAAAGATTTTTAACATTCCTTTGTCTAATGATTCAAATCATCGAAGTTATATTGAAGTTGACCCTCTGGCAAAATACGAAATTGACAATAAAAAATTATTTACTAAATGTAGCTGGTCTCCTTTTAATGGCTGGAAAGTAAAAGGAAAAGTTGAAAAAGTTTACATAAGAAATCAAAAAGTATTTGAAAATAATAATATTCTTACCCCAAAAGGATGGGGGAAAATAATACATCAAAATAAATAGTAAATTTAAGTTGACAATAAATTCTAATTTAGTTAAGATAAATTATAAATGAAACAGCAACTTTTAGTTGTTCTTTTTATCTTTTTTGGATTATTCCTTTATACCAGATTATTTGGTGCAATACCGTTTTCTGTTACATCGGTTACTACAACCAAATCAAACCTTTTTAAAGTCACCGGCACTGCAAAAGCTACTGCAATACCAAATACTGCAAAATTATCTCTTGGGTTAACAAAAACAAGCGATTCTGTTGCTTCTGCTCAAAATCAAGTAAATACAGTTGTAAATAAAATTATCGATGACCTTAAAAAATTAGGGATTGAGGAAAAAAATATTAAAACGACCAACTACAACGTAAACCCTCAATATGATTTTTCAGCGGGACGCCAAACAGTCACTGGCTATACTGTTACCCAAAGTCTTGAAGTAAAGGTTAAACCAATCGACAAAACAAATCAGGCAATAGATATTGCAACAGCAGACGGAGCAAATTTAGTAGGTGGAATAACTTTTATTCTAGATGACAAAACAATAAAAGAACTCGAACAAAAAGCCAGAAAAGAAGCAGTTGCCAACGCCAAAGAAAAAGCTCAAAGCTTGGCAAATGCAGCAGGAATTATCCTTGGCAAAATTATTGATGTGCAAGAAACCAGCAGGCCTAATGGCTTTCGGCCAATGGTTGCAAAAGTAGATCAAATTAGCGGAGAAGAAACAACGCTTCCTCCCGGAGAAAATACGATTGAGATTACAGTTACACTCTTCTACGAAACCCGATAATTTATTTATCTTTGTTTCCAGAATGAAAGGCCTCATGTACCTCCCGTAACTGCTTGTTAGTAATATGGGTATAGATTTGAGTGGTGGAGATATTTTTATGGCCCAACATTTCCTGAACAGAGCGAAGATCTGCGCCATTTGTAAGTAAATCTGTTGCAAATGAATGTCTAAACGTATGAACCGTTGCATCAACCGGAAGCCTTGCGGCCCGAACGTATTTTTTTACCAGCCGCTCAACGCTTCTTGCAGTAAGTCTCATTTTTTCTCCGCTGTTTTCTTCTATGACTTTTCCTGAATACCGAATAAACAACGGCTTAAACGGATCTTTTCTTTTTTTAAGATACTCAGATATCCACTGCGCTGCGCGGTCTGATACAAAAACAATCCTTGCGCGTCCGCCTTTGCCAATTACTCCAAACTCCCGCCGCTCTAAATTGATTTGATCTTTGTTGAGTTTAACCAACTCTGAGACACGAAGCCCTGTGGAAAACAATAGTTCCATAATTGCTCTGTCTCTTGTTCCTTCTTCTTTATTGGTATTTGCCTGAACCACAAGCCGCTCGACCTGCTCTCTTTCCAAAAACTTAAGTGACCGGCTTTCGGTTTTTGGCAAGTCGATTTTTGAGGGCTCTAGAGTTTTAAAATCGTTTTTGATTAAAAACCGCAAAAATGATCGAAGTGCTATAACGTAATAGTTTTGCGTGACCCTTTTTAAGGTCATTCCTTTTTCATCAGCTTTATTTGCCAAATACACACGGTATTTTCTAACTGTTGGCAAATCTAAATCTTCGATTGATTTTCCAGGTAGAGTAGAGGAGTACCACGCGTTAAAGATGGCAAGGTAGTGACGGTAATCGCGAATTGTAAGTTTTGAACAGTTTTTCTCTATTTCCAAATATTCTAAAAATTGATCAATAAACCCTAAAAGATCGTTTTGCATAAAAGATTGTGCGACAGGAAAGCGTCGTAGAATATATCCAGTGTGGCAAAAATATTGTAAGACGTCAAGTATTAACTTTTATATTGGCCTTATAATTTGTATGGATCAATTAATGTATAGCCAACACCTCTTCTTGCCACGATAAACGAATTACTAAAACCGAGTCTCTTTCGAAGTCTTCCAACTAACACTCTTATACTTGTTATATTATCCATTCCTGTATGCGTCCATAAATAATCCATTATTATGCTATATGCAGCTACTCTATTTGACATTTGTTCCAATATGGTTAAAATTGAGTTCTCTGATGGCGGCAGCTTGGTAGGCTTTCCGTTAATTAAAACTAATCTCCGTTTTGGGTAATGTTTATATCCACCAGGCCATCACCAGGTTTGACGGAGTAATTATCTCTTCCGGCACAATATGTACAGCTGCTATTTATTCATCCTGGAATTATTCTTACTCCTGTCCTTATACCAATATTCGTGCTCCTCAACTGGTTATTAACGGTAGCTTAATTTCTCTCAATGAATCCAAACCTATCCAGTTCCGCCGCACTCTTGACCCTGCTGCCGGTATTAATAATACCAACAGCCCTGCAGAACAGATTAACCATCAGGTTAAATATCTGGTAATCC
>JACPAR010000011.1 GCA_016180725.1 Candidatus Levyibacteriota bacterium
AAGAATTAACGAAGTCAAAACGCTTTATGAAACAGAAGATATCAATCAAACAAAAAATCTTATTAGAAAATATAATATTTCTCTTGTTTTTATCGGCGATTTGGAACGACAAAAATACCAATTATTAGATGAACAAAAGTTTGAAATACTAGGAAAGATTATCTATCAAAAAGGCCAAACCAAAATCTACAAAATTACAGTTAAGGGGTCTTGGAGATCTGACAGTTAGAAGTTTTTAATTCGCAGCTTATATATTTTTGAATTTCAGAAAAGTTATCGTTACCGATTCTTGGAATTAGTACCCAAGTACCATTGTAATCTTTGCTAATTGGAGGATTCATTAAAAGACCCGGACGATTTTTTTCTTCATCTCCGTAGTCTAAAACTGCGCTTTGAATTTTTGCTCCTTTCATTTTTTCTAAAAGTCTAACAAAATCATCAAATTCTGATTGCTGAATATCTGTGTCTATACTTGTGCTAAAAGCAGTATAGAGAGAAATTATTTTTACTGGGTTAAGTAAGGTTTGAGCAGAAAGTACCTGATTCTTAAAAGCCTGGATTACTTTTTCCTGTCAGCCGTCTGACCATCTATGTGCAACAACCCTCTATCAAAACGTATATGTTTATAACGGCAAGGAAACGCCTCAAGCTGAGAAGATGCTGTTGCCAGTAAATCTATTTCTTCAAGGGGATGTCCGCAAAGATCCTCCTCTTTTCCCTCTATTGGATATTCATAATCATCAAATGTGTTTTCGTTGTTAATATCCAAACCTCCTACTAAATCTATTGCTTTTATAAAACCGGCAAAATCCAGTCTTATAACATAATCAACAGGCTGATTTGTAATTTTTGATACAATTGCACGGGTAAGAATAATTCCTCCTCCTTTTTTTTTGTCTTCTCCTATAGCATAGGCGGCATTAATCTTATCTTTTATGTCAGAAATCCAAAGATCACGGGGAATAGAAATAAGTTTTACGCTATTTTTTTGCGGATCTAAACTTGCAAATATAATGCTGTCTGTAAGATTAGGTCCCTCATGTTTACCCCCACCAATACCAAGAAGCAATATGTTTATGTTATCATCTGCTTTTTTTAAATTAATCTCTTTATTAAAAATTAATTGCCACAAAACAGGCGAAAGCTTAATTGTCCCAACTACAAATTTTGCAATTAAAAGTAAAAAAATTGCTCCAAAAACAATAAGTATTTTTTTACGCATTTTGGATGATTTTTGTGAACTCTTTCGCATCAAGGCTAGCTCTCCCAACTAGTACTCCATCTATTGCAGACATTGTTGTAAAACTCGATACATTTCCAGAGGTAACATTTCCTCCGTAAAACACATATTTAACGTTACTTTTTTTCTTAATAAAAACTGCAGCGCTATTAGCATTTTCAGGAGTATCTGGTATTCCCGGACTAATAGAATTAGGTGGTTCATATACCGCAATAGAGACATTGTCGGGAGCTAAATCAGTTTTACTTTGAAGAAAGTAGATTGGAGTAAGACCGTACTTATACGCCATTCTAACTTTTTTCTCAAGCATTTCTTTATTTTCTAATAGATATTTCTGTCGCTCTGAGTGACCAATCAGAACATAGTCTGCAAATTCTTTTATCTGTTTCCCGTTAACCTCTCCTGTATAAGCACCCTCATCAAACGGAGAAATATCTTGAGCGCCCAATTTTATATTTGATTTATGATTTAAGATTAATGATTTCAGAGATACAAGTAGAGTAAATGAGGGACAAACTATAATCTCCTTATTGGTATTATTTGATATTTGATATTTGATATTTGATATTTCTTGAAGCCAAGAATTGACTTCAGAGGTGACTTTATTTGACTTCCAATTGGCAACAATAAAAAGCTTCTTCATATGGCACAAATACTTTTAACGTGATAAAATAGAAGGTAACCAACGCCTCTCAAACTGATTCTTTGGCAGGAGAAAGATTCCTCTACTAAAGTAACTCTTCCACTCGTATATTAATCATTGGGGAGGCAGAAATTTACCTTGTTTTAAATTATAGCTATGCAAAAAAGATTTTCTCAAGGACCTAAACAAAGAGCAACAAGAAGCGGTTTTGCAAACAGATGGGCCAATGATTATTTTAGCTGGCGCAGGCTCCGGCAAAACAAGAGTTATCACTCATAAAGTGCTTTATCTTACGCAAAAAGGAGTTGATCCATTTAATATTCTTTGCGTCACCTTTACCAATAAAGCGGCAAACGAAATGAAAGAAAGAATTCAACGCATTCTATCTTCAACGACTACCGTTGCAACTTTTCATTCCCTTTGCGCCAGAATTTTGCGCATTGAGGCAAAAAATTTAGATATTTCTCAAAAGTTTGTTATTTATGATACCCAAGATCAGCTCGATGCCGTCAAAGAAGCCATGAAACTTCTTAATATTTCTCCAAAAGAATATAAACCATCCTCGATTTTAACAACTATATCTCAGGCTAAAAATCAATTAATCTCCGAAAAAGAATATCCGTCGCTTGCAAGAGGGTTTTTCCAGGAAACCGTTGCAAAAGTGTATACTATTTATCAAAAACTGCTTAAAGAAAACGAAGCGCTTGATTTTGACGATTTATTAATAAAAACTGTTGGTCTTTTTATATTAAATCCTAATATTCTTGAAAAATATCAGGATCGTTTTCGCTATATTTTAGTTGACGAATATCAAGACACAAACCGCGCCCAATATCGTCTTACAAAACTGCTTTCGCAAAAATGGCAAAACATCTGCGTTGTTGGAGATTTTTCTCAAAGTATTTACAGCTGGAGAGGGGCGGATTTTCAAAACCTCATAAAATTTAAAACAGATTTTAAAAATACAAAAACTTTTAAGCTTTCCCAAAACTACCGTTCAACACAAAAAATTCTTGACGCGGCGTATTCGATTATCTCTAAAAACACCACCCACCCAATTCTCTCTTTATGGACACGAAACAAAGGAGGAGAAGAAATTACAGTTTACGAAGCAAGAAACGAACAGGACGAAGCAAAATATCTTGCCTGCCAAATTTCAGATTCTAATTATTCCGATTTTGCGGTTCTTTACAGAACCAACGCTCAATCCCGTGTTATAGAAGAAGCATTTTTGCATTATGGGATACCTTATGTTTTAGTTGGTGGAACGAGATTTTATGAAAGAAAAGAAATTAAAGACGTTTTGTCATATTTGCGTTTATTGGAAAACCCAAAAGACATGGTCTCTTACAAAAGAGCTGAAAAATTAGGCAAAACTCGATTGCAAAAATTTCTTGATTTCCAAAACTCGCTTGCAAAAATAGAAGATCAACAAACAATTGATTTGCTCGATAAAACATTAAAAGCAACAGATTATCTTTCTTTTTACGATGAAAAAGATGAGGAAGAAAGAGAGAGATTGGAGAATATTAAAGAGCTTAGATCTGTAGCCATACAATTTCCAAATTTAACAAATTTTTTGGAAAATGTAGCTTTAGTTGAACAGGAATACCCTTCGACTTCGCTCAGGGCAGGCATGCCTGATGGTACTATTGATAAGCAAAAAGCCAATGCTGTTACCTTAATGACTCTGCACGCAGCCAAAGGACTGGAATTTCCAATAGTATTTATGGTTGGTATGGAGGAGGGCATCTTTCCTCATAGCAGATCGCTTATGGAAAAACACGAACTGGAAGAAGAAAGAAGACTTTGCTATGTTGGTATAACAAGAGCTAAAAAAAAGCTTTTTTTAACCTATGCGACACGCCGATTGTTTTTTGGTCAAAGAACAACAAATATGCCCTCCAGATTTATTATTGAGCTCCCGGATGCATCCATGCAAACTAACCGCTATAATAAAGATGACGACATACCGGAGTATTTATAAGAGGTATGAATGATACTTTTGATCAGAAATTATTTAATGCTTCTGTCTCTCATCCTTTACAGTCTTTTGAATGGGGAGAATTTAGAAAAAAAACAGGCATTAATGTTATCAAAAAACGCTTTTTTCAACTGACTATCCATAAAATTCCTCATACGCCTTGGAACATAGGATATTTGCCAAAAGGAAACTTACCTATCAAAGAAGAAATAGATGAACTTATAAAAATTGGCAAAGAACAAAATTGCATTTTTATTCAACTCGAACCGAATGTCCAAAGAATTGAAAATTTAAAATTTAAAATTGAAAATTTAGGTTTAGTATCCGCCGCTCACCCCCTCTTTACAAAATACACATTCATTCTTGATATCACAAAATCCGAGGAGGAATTATTAAAAGCAATGCATCCGAAAACCCGGTACAATATAAAAGTTGCGCAAAAACACGGCGTGGAAGTGACAGAAGACAATTCAAATAAAGCTTTTGAAGCATACATTCGGCTTACCCAAGAAACAACAACCCGACAAAAGTTCTATGCGCACAATGAACTATATCATCGGCAGATGTGGCAAACGTTAGGAATTAAGAAGCATGAATTAAGAAGCATGGATAAAAAAGAGAGCCATGATTCAAATAAACTCACTGCTCATTTACTAGTAGCCAAATACAATAACAAACCTTTGGTAACATGGATATTATTTGTATTTAAAAATACTCTCTACTATCCCTATGGCGCATCAAGCAGTGAGCATAGAGAGACTATGGCGTCAAACCTCATGATGTGGGAAGCGATTCGTTTTGGGAAAAAATTAGGGTTAAAAAAGTTTGATATGTGGGGCGCGCTTGGTCCAAGTCCTGATCCAAAAGATCCATGGTTTGGATTTCATCGATTTAAACAGGGTTACGGGCCGGAACTTGTAGAGTTTGTTGGAAGTTATGATTTAGTAATCAATCCATTATTATATGAAGGATATAAGGTTGCTGATAAGCTTCGTTGGGTGCTATTGAAACTAAAAAAATAAATGATTCAAATCATTTTACTGCAGATATACTAGTATACTTGCAATTAATATTCTTAGTTTTGAAGCTAAATAACATATAGCCTTAGCTGATATTTAGCATCAAGGTTTTCTTGCGACAAATTTATTTCGTAGCGATAGCTGACGATGCGCGTTCCGGGTTTTAGCTCACTTTTGAATTTCGGCAAAAGTTTATTAAGCGCTTTTGGAACAAGATAGGCGTAAACAACAGTTGCCTTTGATAGATCTTCGTCGAAAAAGTTTTTTCTTTTTATTGTTACCTTATCACTTACTCTAATGATACGTATCATTAGAGTGGAAATAAAATAGCGCAATGGGTCTATTTCAATTCCTACACATTGCGCGCCAAATTCTTTTGCAGCAATAATAAGCGAAGTTCCGTCACCTGATCCCAATTCATAAATAACATCTTCTTTTGTTAAATTTGCCAATTCACACATTGCCCGGGCGGTTTTTTTTGAAGTTTTCCACCATGGCGCCCAAGGACTGTCCGGCGGCCAAATCCAGGAAAGAAAAATTAGAAGAATAAAAATAGCTAATAATAAAATGGCGTTGAGCAACAAAAAACTCACAATCAAAATATTACTTTTCCTATTATATCTTTTCTCTCAAACCAACCTAATTTTTTACTATCCAAACTATCTTTAATATTATCACCAATGAGAAAATATCGCTCGCCTTCTTTTTTTTCTACTCGTTTTATAATTATTTTTTCTGTTTCATTATCCTTTACAATCACAATATCTCCAACCCGAGGAGAAACGAAAAAGTATGGAATTGAACTACATAAAACTATTGCTCCGTTTAAAAGAGTTGGCTCCATGCTGTGGCCTTTAATGATAAAACGAGAAAGAAGAAGCATTTATTTTGGAATAACTATTTCTCCACCTGTTGGATACGAAGAAGCAATATGCACTGATTCCCGATTCTTGGTTTTCCAAAAAATCTCTGCGAATTGCTGCACGGCAGAAAGTAGCTCATTAGCATTCTCAGTATTTATCTCCTGCTTAGCCTTTGATGCCGATTTCATTATTTTAAATACTAATTCGTGAAGCTCTGGATTATCTTTAACGTGCTCCGGCTTAAAATAATCTCCCCAAATCACTCTTACTTCGTACTTGATTATTTCCGCATGCTCTTCTTTTGCTTTTGTATAGCGTGAAAGTTGGTGGATAAATTTTTTTCGCTCTTCTATTGGTGCGTTTGTGTCAATTTTTACGTCATTAATTAAGCTTGTCATTCGAATAACTGTATGCGCTGCCAACTGAGCAAGGTGAGGATCATAAATTCCGCAGGGTATGTCACAATGAGCATAAGCTGTTTTGAGCGGTAAAATTTTTATAAAAAAATCTAAGATTTTACTCATAAACTACATCTGATGGTAGTAAAATATCCATAAGAAGTCAACACAGAAAATGGTAAAGATTTTGTAAGACCCAAACTTTATTAAACTACCATATGAAGCATTGCTGCAGCTGACCAGGCCTGATAACGACAACTGGTTTGACCACCGGAAGAACGATACTCTAAGTATTGATTACCTTTTTTAACATATAACTCAATTGGGGTTCCAAAATGCTTAAGCGGAGCAAGCGAAGCTTCCCTTAAACTATCAGCATAATTATTAAATCTAAAATTTTCCAGTCCCTCAATAATTAAACCATTAAGCATTGGCCAAAAACTGCCGTTATGGTAAGAATCCTGATTTGGATTAAAGGTTAAAGAGTTAGAACTCATTGTGCGAACTCCCGCATTTTCAACAAACATATCAGGTCTAAACGCTCTTTCTACAAAATCTTTAATATATTTTTCCTCAACAATAGATTCCGGCTTACCACCTTCTATATAAGCAGACCAAAGACAAATAAGCGGATTTGCTGTTATGGTTTTTATCTTTTTTTTATCACCATCTAAAATTTGGGCTGCATAAAATAAACCCTGATCTTTAATAATAAAATTTTTATTAAATTGTTCTTTTAATTTTCCAGCTTGGACCGATAGTTTTTGACCAAAAGAATAATAGTGTTTAAGATAAAAACTTGACCATAACTTCATTGCCAACCAGGCAAATGCCTGAACTTCAACTGCCGCAATTGGATAATTTGGCAGCTTTCCGTCCGGTTTTAAAATTGAATTATGAGAATCTGTCCATGACTGGACAACTAATCCACCATGTTTTCTGTTTTTTGGCAATTCATATTCGACTAAAAAATCTTTATCCCTGTCTCCAAATGTAATAATCCAGTTTAAACCCGCCTCAACCGAGGGCAAAACTGAAAGCAAAAATTGATTATCTCCTGTTATCTGCCAATACTTAAAAAGAGCAATAAGAGTAAGTGGAGTTGAATCAATCGAATCATAGTTTTTAAGTTTTCCGTCTGGATAAACAAACCAAGGTCTTTGCCTGTTTACAAGACGATCATATTTATCTCTTCTAAACTCATGAATGAATTTTCCCGGCTCTTCCCCGCTTTCAAGATTAAATTCTCTTCCCTGCAAGCTCACCAAAGTTAAAAGAGTTCTTCGGCAAATTTCAAGCAAGGGATCAACGGGCTTTACAGAGTGGACTTTTAGAATTTTTAAGATAGTAATTGCGCTGTCTCTACCAAACAAACAACCAAATACCTCATCTCTTGAAGAAGCATTGATTCCATCTTCCGTTGCGAGCTCGAGTAGACATTTGTATGCAAGATTGTAGAAATTAGAAAAATCGGGCAGAACCATTTTTAGCCAAAAGAGAATAACACAGTAAAATTAATAAATCAAGACCGAAATTAGGAAAAATTAGAAAAAATAATTATATCCCATACGAACCGATGCCAGAATAGTTTTTGTCGTATTTAAACTGTTCTTTTCTAAGAAGATTGTAATAAATCTCCTCGTAGCCAGCAACCATTCTCTCTGCATTAAAGTTTTTTAAAGCGTGCTTACGACATTCTAATCTGTTAATCTTATAAATATTTTCAATGGATCTAGCCATTTCTTCTACGTCTTCGACAATAAATCCGGTTTTTCCATCGAGAATAACTTCGGGTATTGATCCTTTATTAAAGGCCACAATAGGACAACCGCAGGCCATTGCTTCAATCAATACAAGACCAAACGGTTCGCGCCATGTTACAGGATATAACAAACACATAGCTTTACTCATAAGCTCGTTACGCTTTTTTTCATCTACTTCGCCAATCCATGTTATTTGCTCTGACAAATGCGGCTCAACGTACTCATGAAAATATTGCACATCATGTACATTAGCTGTTTCCAGTTTAGCCGCAATAATTAATGGCAAACCAAGATACTGCGCAGCTTCAATTGCATAATCAACACCTTTTTCTCTTGAAATTCTTCCTACAAACAATAAATAATTATCGTGTTTTTTTGAAAAAGGATAATTTTCCATGTTGAGCCCGTTATATACATTGCCCACATAATTAAGATTTGGTACCGATGCGGATTGAGCATGAGAAATGGTAACAAAGTTAATTTTATTAAATGCCTTAGCTAAATGCTTATTTTCACTGGCTAATGCTCCATGCAGCGTCATTACAACTGGCGTACGAACAAGACTAGCCCCGACCAAACTTGGGTAAAAATTATGATCATGAATTATATCAAATTCATTTTGATGCTGATAAGCAATTCCAATATTTAATACTACCCAGATATTTCCTCCATATATCTCTTTTATTTTGGCCTCACGAAGAGATTTTGAATAAACAGAAACTAATTTAGCCGAAGTAATTGAATCTCCGGTTGCAAAAAGAGTTACTTCGTGACCTTTCTTAACAAGCTCCTCGATTAACGTGTGAATAACCCGTTCTGTTCCGCCATATTTTTTAGGTGGAATGCGCTCAACAAGCGGAGCAATTTGTGCAATTTTAAGCGGTCTCTTTTGGAAATTTTTCATATTTATATGATGATGGGAAGATATGTTTTGCAGGTAAGACCAACGTTAGTAATATGTAAGAAGCTCCTATGAAGATTTATTTAAATTAATGTATAACAAATACGGAATAATACCTAAAATATTAAGTGCTGCGGAAGCCCAAAAAAGAATTCTAAATCCAAAACTGCTTGCGATAAATCCACCTAGTGCTGCTGCTAAAGCCATAAATAAAAAAACCGTTGCGTCGTACATTCCCCACTCAATTGTTTCTTTATTTTTATCCAGATGGGTTGAAAAGAGAGAAAATTTTGCCGGAGATGCTATGCCAAACCCAATCCCCGCAATGCCGTAAAATAAATATACTCCGGCGACTGTGGCGGTAAAGGCTAAACCCAGATAAGCCAGGCTTAAAATCGCTATACCAATAATTGCTGCAAGATATTTTTTTAATTCCCCTGCTTTTAAAAGGCGCCTTCCGCTTATTAACTCAAAAATAACTCTTACAATTAAATGAACACTATAAGCAGAAGCAGCTATTTCTACGCTTCCGCCCGGAACACGGGTTGCGGCAAAAACCGCAAAAATAGGAGTTATAAAATTCCATGAAGCCCAAAAGAAACTTTCCGAAACAATAAAAGCTTTTACCGCAGTATTTACATGAAAATGTGAAGGAACTCTACCTATAAATATTTCTCTAAGCATACTAATCAGTATAGCATTAAAAAAATAGAAATATTATAGAGAGCTTTTTGCGCAACTATTCGAATTGTTAACCATAAAGCGCATACATAGTTTTTTCTTTGATCTTTTTCCATCTAATTCTTTTCTATTGCTTTGAGATAATCCTTCAAAACGAAGTAACAAAAATCTGTTTAAAGATCGATAAACAGTATTGATCATTTTATTCACCTCCCTTTCTTGTATTATGAATACTTATCAGGACTTTGCTTGATTTTGCACTTTTTCCTGACAAAATTTTTATACTAGTTGAAAAAAATGAAAAAATAAATCATGATAGTAATATGAAGAAAAAATCTCCGAAAAATAAACCGTTTAAAAAATTAGAAAAATTTAGGCTCAGCAATCTCTAATAAATTCATAAATAAAGCGATGTTAGTTTGCAAAATTTAAAGATGCGAGAAGACCTCATTTAAAACAAGAAGAATTCCAATAAAACTCAAAATTCCTAATATAATAATTAGTGTCGCTTTCCATCTTGAAAGAGCCTCCTGATTTTCTTCTTGAGAATCCATAAGACTCTAAACTTATTTAATTATATCACTTTTGCTGCTTGACATGAAATTAACCAAGGACTACTCTAAAAAAGAGGAAGTTAAAATTATTAAAGGACTATTTAGCTGGAGGTGTTTATACCTGGGCTGCAGAATCTATATATAATATTGAGGGAAAAT
>JACPAR010000012.1 GCA_016180725.1 Candidatus Levyibacteriota bacterium
AAAAACCAAGGAAAGGAGAAAGAATACATTGTTATTCATAAAGACCAGCTAAGTCTGGACTTGTGATACCTCGCAGCTTGCTGCGAGGAGTATTCATTTTCCACCTGTCATTCAATAATAAACCTAACTTCGCATCCGAATAAAGAAGCCATACAAAATCATTGGTTATCAAGCAGAATTTCTAGGATTTTGTCGCCGATTTCAAGTTTACTTACAACATCCATGCCATTTGTTACCATGCCAAAGTTTGTGTATTGACCATTAAGCCAGGAAGCATCCTTTTTGGTTATAAAAAACTGTGCATCGTTAGAAACGTTAATATCTCCACCTCTGGCAACACCTAAAGAACCAATAACAAAAGGTTTATTATTTAACTCAGTTGGCATAGTTTCTCCGCCTGTTCCGTTACTCTTAGGATCTCCTCCCTGTGCAACCCAATCTTCGACTCTATGAAAAGTTAAATTATTATAAAATCCGCTTTTTGCCTTTTGTATAAAATTAGTAACTGTTTTTGGTGCATCATTTGAATATAACGCCAAAGTTATATCGCCTTTGCTGGTTTTTATAATTGCCGTTGCAGTTTTTGTTGCTTGTGGAGCAGAAGATATGGTTGGGGTAACAGTTGAAAAAATGGTTGGAGAAGGTTTTGCTGGTTGAAAATTAGGCTTAAGGTCGGAATCTTTTAACGGAACTGCAGCAGAGGTTGGGTTAAGATTAAAGTTTATGTCGGAAGCAGGTAATATTTTTTTCTGTTCTTGGTTTGATAAAACAATCACGCCAAAAACTCCAAGAAAAACTACGACCGCAAAAAGAATAAGACTTTTCACGTGCTTATTTTACCACATTTTTGTTGAGTTCATAGTGCAATTTTAGTAACTGCTCAATAACTATTATAAAACTCGTCATTGCGAGGACTCGCCTTAGGCGAGGACGTGGCAATCTCCCGCCATGGAAGATTGCTTCGCTAATCGCTCGCAATGACGTCCAGTGAGCACTTACTGCAATTTTACTTGACCCCCCTATTAAAATATTATAGGATATATACCTTATGCCACCGCGAGTAGAAAGAATACAAAATTTAGAACCCCTTTTTATAGTTGAATAAGAAAATTTAATAACTACAAGGAACCATTTTCTACCAAAGCAATAAGAAATAGAAGCTATTACTCTTTTTTTACCAAACACACATTAAGAATTTACACAAAAGCAGGATATTTAAAAGAAACTTATGTCCAGATGAAAATGAACAATATAAAAATTCTAATAATTTTAATTGCCTCTTTAATTTCGACTTCTTTCATTCAAATTTTTAACGTGCGTTTTTTTAGCCCGCAGGAAGCAGGACCAAGTCCTTCGTTATCTCCAATCGTTAGTCAAAAGCAAGAAACAACAATTGATAAATTTCAATATCCAGGCTCTGAGGTATTGGAAAAAGATAATGCAACATTGTATCTGGAAAGCCAGGATGATGCTCAAAAAATTACCGACTGGTATAGACAAAAAATAAAAAGCATAGGCATGAACGCAACATTTATTCAGACAAAAGATGATGGAAATATTTTAAATAAGTTAAGAGGCGCAAATTTAGAAAAAAAGATAGAGGTTAAAATTTTAACTCAAAACAATAGGTCAGCCACAAAAATTAATGTAATAATTACGCCTTCCAGTTAATCAGCAAGCCCCTAATCCTCCTCTGGAATATATTTTTAAATTATGGTATACTTGATTAAATCTCAAAAGTTGACACTCAAGTGTCATCCCGAATTTATTTCGGGATCTTTTATATTTAGAGAGGAGAGATGCTGAAACCCATTCGACAAGCTCAGGGCGATCAAGTTCAGCATGGCAATAGGAAAAATGACAGAGCAAACAGAAAAAGTTTCATTGGATAGGATCAGAAATATCGGCATTATTGCCCATATTGATGCCGGAAAAACAACCACAACCGAGCGCGTTCTTTTTTATACAGGCCGAACTTACAAAATTGGCGATATCGATGAGGGGACAACTGTTATGGACTGGATGGAAGAAGAAAGAAAACGCGGTATTACTATTGTTTCTGCGGCAACAACAGCGTTTTGGATTCATACAGAAGCAAAAGCTAAAGGAATTGATGAGCCCTACAGAATCAATATTATTGATACTCCCGGCCACGTTGATTTTACTGCAGAGGTAGAACGTTCGCTTCGTGTTTTAGACGGTGGCATAACGGTTTTGGATGCAGAAGAAGGAGTGCAGTCGCAATCAGAAACAGTTTGGCGGCAAGCAGATAAATACAAGGTGCCACGTATATGTTTTATTAACAAAATGGATAAGCTTGGTGCAGATTTTGTTGCCACAATTAAAAGTATCGAAGACAGACTTGGTGCAAATACGGCAATTATGGTATTGCCAATTGGAGTTGAGTCAAGTTTTAAAGGAATTGTAGATTTGCTTACCAGAAAAGTATATATTTGGGGTTCAGACGAGCTTGGCGCAAAATATGATGTGTCAGACGAAGTTCCGGCAGATATAAAAGATCAGGTAGAAGAATATCGTCATAAATTAATCGAAAAAATTGCCGAGACAGACGACGCATTGCTAGAAAAATATCTTTCAAATCAGGAGCCAACAGTAGAAGAGTTAAAAGCAGCATTAAGGAGAGCGGTTATTTCTTATAAACTTGTTCCTATTTATGCCGGATCTTCCCTTCGCAATAAAGGAGTTCAGCCGCTTTTGGATGCAGTTATTGATTACCTTCCTTCTCCTGTTGATTTAAAAGAAGTAAAAGGTATAAATCCAAAAACAGGCGAGGAAGAAACAAGGCAACTTGTTCCAGACGAAGCGCTTTCCGGACTAGCCTTTAAAATTCAAAATGATCCTCACGTTGGTAAACTTACTTACTTTAGGGTTTATTCCGGAAAAATAATATCTGGTTCTTACATTTATAACAGTACAAAAAATACACAAGAGCGAATTGGCCGTTTACTTTTAATGCATTCTAATCAGCGGGAAGAAATAAAAGTTGCCGAAGCAGGAGAAATTATTGCAATAGTTGGACTTAAAGAAACTGGAACAGGAGACACTCTTTGTGACCAAAGCAAACCTATTATTTTAGAAAAAATTTCTTTTCCGGAGCCGGTTATTTCTTTGGCAATAGAACCAAAAACAAAATCAGACCAGGAAAAGCTTGGCTATGCCCTTAAGCGTTTAATGGACGAAGACCCAACTTTTCAGGTTAAAACTAATCACGAAACCGGTCAGACAATTATTTCCGGCGTTGGTGAACTCCAGCTGGAAGTAAAAGTTAATACCATGAAAAGCGATTTCGGTGTTGACGCAAACGTTGGCGCGCCTCAGGTTGCTTATAAAGAAACAATTTCCGAAAAAGCAGAAGCAGAAGGAAAATATATCCGCCAATCCGGAGGCCGTGGTCAGTATGGTCATTGTTTTTTAAGAGTTGAGCCAAAAGCGAGAGGGGAAGGTAATGAATTTGTTGATGCGATTAAAGGAGGAGCAATTCCGGCTGAATTTATTACCTCGGTTCAAAAGGGCGTTAAAGAAACAATGGAAAATGGCGTGCTTTTAGGTTACCCAATGACCGATATGACAGTTACCCTTTACGATGGAAGCTTTCACGAAGTTGATTCATCTGATATAGCCTTTAAAATTGCTGCAAGCCAGGCATTGCAGGCAGCTACTAAAAAAGCAAAACTAACTCTTCTTGAACCAATCATGAAGGTAGAAGTTACAACGCCTTCTGAATTTATGGGAGATGTGATTGGAGATTTGTCGGCAAAAAGAGCCCAAATCATGGGAACAGAAGAAAGACACAAAGCAACTATTATTTTAGCAATGGTGCCGCTTGCCGAACTTTCGGGTTACGCAACAACGCTTCGCAGTATGTCTCAGGGCCGCGCTTCTTACTATATGGAACCTTCACATTACGAAGAAGTGCCAAAAAACATTGTTGAACAAATGCTTGCAAAATCTACCTTCACAGGAAGAGTAGCGTAAAAATTGAATTTAAAATTGCTTCTTATTAAAAAATATTTATGGTACTTGCAGAAAAACCAAAATTAAACGGAGCAATTGGCCCAAAAGAAAGTTTAGCATTTGTTGTGCCTCCTAGAGCTTTGGCAACTTGCGAAAGAGGAATTTCCCCAGCTCATAAAGAAATAATAGAAAGACGTTTGGTTGAGCTTAATATCTTAGAAGAAGATATTCATGCTCCTTTTATGGAGAAACCAAATCCTCATTCTGGCTCTGAGGGACAATATTATCTTGAAGGCACATTTGGCGAGTATGAAGTTTATGCTTATACTTTGGGACCAAATAAAACTACATCTATCCATCATCACCCGGAGGGAATGACAGAGAGAATAGAAGTAATTGCAGGTGAAGCATTAATTAAGCTTAACGATGAGGTTAATCCTTTTAAAAATGCAATTATTGGGTCAAATGTGCGGCATCAATGTAGTACAGCAGGTAGTTCCGCAGTGATTCTTGCCATAACCCACAATCCAAACAAAATCCCAAAAGAAGAGATTCACCGTCGTCCGTTCGATAGTTGGGAAGCTGATTGGGAGAAAGATAAAGAAAGAGGCATAGATATTCCAGAGGCAGTCCCAGATATATTAGAAGCTGCTTAAATAAATTTTTCCGTTAACTTAATTACTCCAATAATAAAAACATCAATAATAATTGGGATTAAAAGTAAAACATCGCTTTTTTTGATAATGTCCATAATCTGTGGGGTAAGCATGCTATTTGGGGAAATTGATGGGATTCTTACTCCTAAAATATATAAAATAAGCATAACTAACCCAATAATTAAAAACAATTCCAAAGCTCCTTCCATATCTTTTTTACTGGAAAACATTGTGTTGCTTATAACAAATAAAACATAAAACGTTAAGATAATATAAATAGTTTTTAAAGTTTTATTGGGTTCAATAGTTTGAACTATTGAACTATCGGTGGTTAAGAAGTAAAATGAACTAAGAATAATTAAAAGACCAAGGATAACAGGCGCAACTCCGATAAAAAAACGACGAATTAAATCAGTTTTTGCAATTGCAACGCTTCCCAGTTTTACTCCATCACCTTGTAAAACAGGTAAAAATTCTATTTCGCCTGTTTTTACCATAAATATGGTTGCCATAAAAAAATGCGCCAGTTCGTGAACAACAACTCCGGGGAAAAAAATTAAAGCTAGTATACTTACGGTAAGTTTTTTGTTTTTAGTTAGTTTAAAAAGCGCTTGAGAAATAGATTGTGTTAATAAACGCGAGAAGAAAAACAACAGCAAAACCTGAACAAAGAAAAACATTACAAACTCCATAAATTTATGATAGCAGATCTATGTTAAAATCATCTCTTTCACCTTTCGGGTGGAACAGCCTCGCCACCTCTTGACATAAGCCTTTTTATTATTCATTATATATCTATGGCAGATAGAAAATTTCCTATTGTAACTGGACATTTTTATCATATTTTTAATAGAGGCGTAGCTAGTCAACCAACATTTATGAATAAAAGAGATTACGAACAAGCTATGTTGACTTTATCTTACTACCGTTTTAAGAATCCTCCTATAAAGCTATCAAGATTAAAGGATCTCTCGATAAAGCAAAGAGAGGATATTTTATCTTCACTTGAACGAGAAAATGAAACTTGGGTAAAATTTGTTAGTTTTTCATTGATGCCAAACCATTTTCATTTTTTGCTTTTTCAAAATCAAGATAATGGCATCACTAATTTTATTAGCAAATTTACCAATAGTTACACAAAATATATTAATACTAAGAATATAAGAAACGGCCCGTTATTTAGTGGAGTTTATAAGTCGGTTTTAGTAGAAACTGATGAACAACTTATACATGTTTCAAGATATATCCATTTAAATCCTATTGTTTCACTTGTAATTAAAGAGCAAGAACTTTTTACATATCCTTGGTCATCTTTGTCTGATTTTTTAAAAGGTGGCTCTTCTTTGGTTTGGGCTAATCCAGTAATTGATCAGTTTAAATCTTCAGAAGATTATAGACAATTCGTATTAGATCAGGTTGATTATGGTAAAAAGTTAGAACAAATTAAGCATTTAGTTTTAGAATAAAGGTGGCGATCTTATTCCACCTCTCGGGTGGAAGATTTTAGCAGTTTATTAAGTTGTTTTCTGCAGATACTTGAATATTACATAAGTTTTCTGATATCTTATTGGCGGTTATGAAAAGAGGAGTTGATTATATTGGCGTTGGTATTGGGGCAGTTATTATTAACAGAGAAGGAAAAGTGTTTCTTGAATTTAGAGGCAAAAAAGCAAGAAACGAAAAAGCAAAGTGGGCTTGTCCTGGTGGAGGTTTAGAGTTTGGAGAGTCAATGAAAGATTCAATTGTAAGGGAAATGAAGGAGGAATACGGTTTTGAAATAGAGCCTTTGGAGCAAATGGATGCAATCGATCATATTATCCCCAAAGAAAAACAGCATTGGATTGCCATTGGTTATTTATGCAAAGTTAAGAGGGGAACACCAAAAATTTTAGAACCGGAAAAATGCGAAAAAATCGGTTGGTTTACAATTGAAGAAATGGCAAAAATGCCTTTAGCTATTCCAACCAAACATAGACTTATGGGACTGCGTAAAAAATACTTAGGCAAGCTCAAAAAACTTTACCTTCAATAATTTCTTACGTTAATCTTAATTATAAGAGATATACTGTGCTAAAATATCATTTATGAAAAATATTGTTTGTATTTTTGCTCATCCGGACGATGAGGCATTTGGTCCAGGCGGGACAATTGCTAAACTTGCAAAAGAAAATAATGTTTATCTTCTTTGTGCCACTAAAGGCGAAGCAGGATTACAAGTTCAAAGTTCAAAGTTCCCCACTTCGCCAAGGCTTCGAGGGGCAAGCAAAGTTCAAAGTTTAGGAAGCGTAAGGGAAAAAGAACTTCAGAAATCAGCAAAAGTTTTGGGGATTAAAAAAGTATTCTTTTTGGGTTTTGAAGACGGCACGCTTTGCAATAATCTTTATCACAAATTGGCAGATAGAATTAGAGAAAAACTAGAGGAATTAAAACCAGAAACTATTATTACTTATGAACCTCTTGGAGTTTCCGGGCACATAGATCATATTACGGTTGCCATGGTAACTTTATTTGTTTTTCAAAAACTGCAGTTTGTTAAAGAAATAATGCAATATTGTTTGCTAAAAAAATATGTTAGGCTAAGGCCAGAGTATTTTGTTTATTTTCCGCCAGGTTATGAAAAATCACAAATAGATAAAATCGTTTATACATCCGATGTCTGGGAGACAAAAGTAAAAGCAATGTATGCACATAAATCTCAAATACATGATATAAAAAGAGTTTTGTCTTTTCAGGAAAAGATGCCAAGAGAGGAATATTTTCTTGTTGTTAAAAAGTAGGGTATAATGGTCGGGTGAAAAGAATTTCCATTCTTTTGGCAGGGTTAATTTTTGTTTTTATCTTTGAATTATTGAGGAGTCCTAGCGAAATCAATAATACCATATCTCCTTTATCACTTTCGCCAGTCCCTTCTTTAACTGCGGCGCAAGCAACCTCTTCAACATCAGCTACCGAAACAACTTCTCTTTTTGTGCCATATTGGGGTTTAGGTTTACAAAAGATAAAAAGTGACGATTATAATCAGTTAATTTATTTTGGTGTAACTGTAAATAATCAGGGTATCGATACAACTGAATACAACTGAAGAAGGATATAAAACTATAAGCAAGTTTCTTTCGTTAAATGACAAAAATAAAGAAAAATTTTTAGCAGTTAGAATGATTAATTCCAAAATTAATTCAGACGTATTAGAAGATAAAACACTTCAGCAGAATATTATCAATCAATCAATTGATGTTGCAAAAAAGCAAGGCTTTGATGGTTTGGTTTTGGATTTTGAAATTGCAAGTCTTTCGTTTCAATCGGTTATCGACAAGATTAGCTCATTTTATTCGTTGTACTACAAAGCAGCAAAAGAGCGCAATTTACAGTTTTACATTACTATTTATGGCGATGCTATCTATAAACTTCGTCCATACGACGTTAAAATTCTCTCAAAGAACGCCGATAAGGTATTAATTATGGCATATGATTTTCATAAAGCGCGGGGAAACCCTGGTCCAAATTTTCCGTTGTATGGCAAAGATCAGTATGGTTATGACATGACCGTTATGATGAGTGATTTTCTTAAAGTTGTTCCAAAAGAAAAGCTTGTGGTTGTGTTTGGGCTCTTTGGTTATGATTGGAAAGTCGATAGCAAAAAGCAAGGTATAGATATTGCGGATTCTTTTAGTGTCATGCAAATGGAGCAGAAATATCTCAATAATTGTCCGACTCAGGAATGCAAGGTGGTGCAGGATAAAGAATCAAAAGAAACATCAGTGCAGTACAAAGATAAGGATAATGTTTCGCATATTGTATGGTTTGAAGACTTGAGCTCAGTTTCGGAAAAGAAAAAATACTTACAATCAAAGGGAATTTTTTCATTCGCCTTCTGGGCATACTCTTACTTTTAGTAGTATATACATGATATATACTATGTATATATCATTCTTGTTAAACTAATTTAAAGAAAAAGCCTGAAAGAATTACCATAAGAAGGCCAATAATAACCGAAGTGATCGGATCATTAAGAAATGGAATCGCATCGGTAAGCGTCCATATTCCTCTCCACACAAGTACGACACCTATTACGCCTAGTAATGAAAAAATAAGTTTGTGATGTAATCTTGCGCGGCTGAGATTTTTG
>JACPAR010000013.1 GCA_016180725.1 Candidatus Levyibacteriota bacterium
TCATCTTGATACTGTTGGAAATGTTAGAAGATTTCAAGAAGCAAGAATGAGGATTATTGTACGGGAAACAATAGCTATGCTTTCTAAAGAGCTTGTTGGCGAAAGCTCAACAAGAATTAGGGGTGCTGTAAAAGACAGAATAAAAACAGTCGCCGATGGCAAAGACAAAACAATTCGAAAAAAACCCATCGAAGAAAGAAAAGCAAAACTAGAAGCAGAAAGAAAAGGGCTTGATGATCAAACGGCTAAAATACAAGCCTACCAAACTAAAGTAAAAGAGCCTAATACTGCTGAACAAACATTCCGCACTGAATTTCCTGATCAAGTTGCACTGGGACGAAATATTGACCAGGCAATTACACAAACGCATACAAACATCACAAATCTTACCGATGAAATTAACAACCGAGAGCTTAACGCAACCACAAATGCACAAACAATAGCAGATGCGAGAATAGGCGCACTACCCGCTCTTGTCACCACTGGCAATCCAGCGCTAGATCAACAAAACCAACGTGAACGCTATGCCAAAGTATTGCAAATTCAAACAGATACCTCAAAAGAATATGAAAAACACACAGAGAACCTAAAAAATAAACTAACAGAACTAAAAAGGCAAGCTATAAAACTAAACGAACTACGAAAACATGATGAAGAATATCGAAAAGAGATCAGAGAAGCGGAAGATGCTGTCATAGAAAGCACAGGAGAAAACCTTGATAAAATCAAAGCAAATTTTGATAAAGTTACAACTGGCTGGGGCGTTCCACAAACTGAATTAACCACTAAAACAGTCGACGAGCTTATGGCATCTGCTAATGCTGTTTACACAACAGATCGCACGGCTGGAGTACCTGCTGCGACCCGTCGAGGATGGCCTGCGAGTAAAAATAACGTTGCGGCAAACAGAGAATTGCTTGTTCTGGCCATAGCCGAAGCGAAAGCTCAAAAAGCAGAAGGTGATGACCCAAATAGTTTTACCAGACAACCTGATTACCTAGAAATTACAGGCTGGACAATTACAGAAGATCAACTGCGCAGCTTACCCGAAAATCAGCTAAAGGGTTTGTTAAATATTTTATACGCTTCTGATGTAGCGGCCGGCATACCAGCTGCCGCCCGCAGAGGTTGGAATGCAACGGGCAATACTGACCCGAATAACACCTTAAGACTTCGCAACGCCGTCGCAGAATCAAGAAACAGATTTTTACTTAGACACACCTTGGCAGTGGCAGAAAAAACTAAAGATCTTGATGCACAAATTGTAAAAGCAGCAAAAGAAATAGAAACAATTGATAAAGAGCCAACCGACAAAATCTCAGATGCGCTTATAATGACAGACTTACTACTTGAACGCCAAGGCGAAGTTTTTGCTAACTCCGGAAAACTAAAAACACAAATCGATACGCTCCTGAATACAACAGCTGTTGGGAATACAGACACTGAATATTCCAAAACAGAAAGAGCCTTAAAACAACCAAAAGGTTATTACGAGATTCTTAATCTTTTATTTGATTACCAGCACGGAATAAAAAGCACTGATCCGGAGTTAACGCCTGACAGAGAAGAATCCTTTAAAAAAATCAGTACGCTACTTCCTCCTGCCAGGCTGGCGAAATTAATTGATCTGTCATTTAATCTTGGGCTTGCAACTGCAGGCGTACCATTTACAATAGAAGATGTACTCTTTCAGCTTGAGGGGGAAATTAAAAATACAAGAAATATTTCTTATCCGGAAATACATGAAGGCTTTAGTAATCTAGTTACAACCTTAGGAAAAGAGGCAATTGTATAACATATGACAATTACAACAAAAGAAATTATTAAGCTATTACCATTTGAAGATAAGTTTCGGCTTGAGCTTCTTGAAAAATTTGACTCGCTTAATCCTGATCAGAAGTTTAATATGGAACAAATACTTTGGGATGCATATTTTGCGCTTTACAAACTAAAGCTTGATGAAAATTTGCAACTCGCATTTTTAAGAGCTAAAGAAAATCAAGAAAAACTTGATAAAGATTTTTACAAACGAGTAGAAGAACAGACGGAAAAAGAGTTATCGGAAAATACGATTGAGGTAACGGAAGAAGTTGATCTGGAAGCTGCAAGAAAAGCCATGGAAAAAATCATCAAAGAAATCCGGGCAACAAAACAAGCAAAATAAATCTCCACAAAAAATTTATACAAGTTTCGCACTTCCGTCATTGCGAGCGAAGCGCGGCAATCTCTATCGATGAGATTGCTTCGTCCCCTTCGACTGTCGCTCAGGGTCCTCGCAATGACGACTGCGAAATGAGTATTTAGATTAATATTTTTCACACGCAGCTTCAATTGACCAAAAAACTGACCTATTTTGATAATCTTGCAATGATATTTTTCACGTTATAGACTAAATTGATACAGAGCTATTCTGTTTAGATTGTTATAACTATGGAAAATCACCCAATACCACAAGACGTTACTGGTTTTCAATTTAAACTAATCGGCGACATGACAATTAAGCAGTTTATCTACCTCGCAAGCGGAGTAATCCTTGGTTGGATAAGTCTTAGTATCCCAATACCCGTGATCTTAAGAATCCTTTTTGGGCTTATCTTTTTTTCCTTTGGACTCTCCTTTGCTTTTTTGCCAATTGAAGGAAGGCCTTTGGATGTGATGATAAATAATCTTATTAAAGCTCTTTTTGCTCCAAATCAATATCTTTACCAAAAAACAGGAAAGCAATTAATCCCCTATGCCGTTGCTGCTGCGCCCGCTCATGCGGTAAGACCTGTTTCCCACGACTCGTCTGAAAAACTGCAGGTTTTTTTATCTACTCTTCCCAAAACTTCAAAAAATAAACTGGATGAAAAAGAAGCTGCATTTTTTAACTCTCTTGATTTGTTTGGTAACATAGCGTCTCAGTCCGCTAAGCCGCAAATTTTATTAATGCAGGAAGAAAAGCAAAAACTTCAGGAAGAAAAATTAAAAAAACCGGAGCAAATTAAAGAAACTTTAGAAAAAGAGGCTATACTTCTTAAAAAAGAACTGCAGGAAACAAAGCTACAGGAACAAAAAGCTCCGGTTGTTTCTGCTGATGTTCATCAAAAAACCCTGGAACTGGAAAAACAACTGCAAGAGGTTCTTTACCAAAAAGAAGGACTGCAAAGACAACTTATGTCTTTACAAAAAACGCTTGAGACGTCCAAGCAAAAAGTTTATGCGCCTAGCACCCTACAACCAACAACACAAACTCAAAATGTAAGAAAGGTGTCAAAAAGCATGATTAAGAGTGTTGGCATGCCAACAATGCCTGATGTTCCCAACATAATAACCGGCATTGTAAAAGATCCAAGAGGTAATGTTTTGCCCAATATTTTAGTTGAAATAAAAGATAAAGAAGAAAATCCTGTTAGAGCTTTTAAAACAAACGGCTTGGGTCAATTTGCCTCTGCCACTCCCCTGTTAAACGGAGTCTATACCATTATATTTGAAGACCCGGAAGATAAGCACACTTTCGACGCAGTTGAGTTAATTATAAACGGACAAATTCTCGAACCGCTTGAAGTAATATCTCAAGACAAAAGAGAAGAATTAAGAAGAGCTCTTTTTAGCTAACTATGACAAAACCTGCCCAAAAAACAAAACCAAAAATCGGATCAACGCAAAAGTTTACCGAAATAAAAGATATTCAAGAAGACATTGTTGTGCTAAGCGGAAACCAAGCATGCTTAATTCTTGAACTGCAGGCCACAAATTTTTTGCTTCTATCGGAAAACGAGAGAGCTGTTAAAATAACCGCTTACGGATCTGTTTTAAACTCGCTTTCCTTTCCTATTCAAATCCTTATCCGAAGCAAAAAAGTTAATATTATTTCCTACCTAAAACAATTAGACAATGCAATAAGCACAACCCATGGCGAAAAACTAATTTCCTACATGAAGCAATACAGGGAGTTTGTGCAGGAACTTATTAGGGTCAATACGGTTCTTGACAAAAAGTTTTACGTAATAATTCCTTTTTCTTCTTTAGAAGAAGGTCCGGGAGGCGCATTAAAAAATGAAAATTTTGCTGCAGATGCTAAAACCGCCCTGCACACAAAAGCAGAATCTCTGCTTTCTCAATTATCAAGGCTTTCTTTGCAGGCAAAAATACTTGGAAAAGAAGAATTGGTAAAGCTTTTTTATGATATTTATAATCAAGAACTTAACGAAAGCTACCAAATAGAAAATGTTTTAGATCCAATCGTAGTAAAAACAGCTAAGCAAGCATGAAATTATTTAATTTTGGCACAAAACAAAAACCTGTAAAAACTGCTGCGCAAACAGACAAAAAGGAAGGCGATAAGGCAATCTCTGCTTTAGAAAAAGGCACAGTTTCCCTTGTTGATGTTATTGCCCCCTCTTCTGTTGAGGTTGATTTTAATTTTATAAGAATCGGAGAAAAGTTTTTTAAAACACTATTTGTGGTTGGATACCCGCGTTATGTATCTGCCGGCTGGCTTGCTCCGGTTATTGATTTTGATCACCAACTTGACATTTCCATGTTTATTTACCCAACCTCATCACCGGATATGCTTTCCAGTCTTCGCCGTAAAATTGCAGAAATGGAAGCAACTTTATCTTCGCAAACTGAAAAAGGCCAGGAGGTTGATCCAAGAATTAGAACTGCTCTGGAAGATGCCATGGGCCTGCAAGACGAACTGGCAAAAGGCGTAGAAAGGTTTTTTCTGTTTAGTCTTTATATAAGTCTTGCTTCCGAAACAAAAGAAGACCTGGAATCTACGGCAAAAAGGCTAAAAACAACTCTTTCAAGCTTGCTTTTGCTTGCTAAAACCGCAACCCTACAAGCAGAAGACGGTTTTAAATCAACTTCGCCAATCGGACAAGACAAGCTTTACATAACCCGAAATATGGACACCACGTCGCTTGCTTCCACTTTTCCATTTACCTCTGCCATGCTTACGCAAGACAAAGGAATTTTATACGGCGTCAACCAACAAAACGGATCGCTTATAATTTTTGACAGGTTTTCTTTAGAAAATGCAAACGAAGTAGTTTTTGGCAAATCAGGCTCCGGAAAATCTTATCTTATAAAGCTTGAGATTTTGCGCCAGTTTATGTTTGGCACAGAAGTAATTGTAGTTGACCCCGAAGGCGAATACGGCGCGCTGGCAAAAACTTTGGATGGCGACTATCTTTCTTTTACTTCCAGTTCCCCAATTAAAATTAACCCTTTTGATCTTTCCGGTATATATGAGGAAGGAGAAAACGAACTTGGAATAAAAATACTTTCTCTGCATGGTCTTTTAAAAATTGTTCTTGGTGAGCTTGACGCATCTCACGATGCAATTTTAGACCGCGCGCTGGTAGAAACATACAGGCAAAAAGGCATTACTGCCGACCCGGCAACGCAAACAAAAGAACCTCCCATTATGGAAGATTTATACAAAACTCTTCTTGGTATGGAAGACCAGGTAGCTAAAGAGCTGGCGCTGCGGCTTGAGAAATTTATTAAAGGAAGTTTGGCCGGTATTTTTAACCAACAATCAAATCTTGATATCACAAATCAGCTAACGATATTTTCGGTTAAAGAGCTGGATGGAGATTTAAGAGCTATAGCTATGCACATTATTTTAGATTTTGTCTGGACGAAAATTAGAAAAACGCTTAAAAAAAGATTGCTGATATTAGATGAGGCCTGGTATATGATGAAACACGAAGACAGCGCCTCTTTTGTGTATGGCATTGCCAAAAGAGCCCGTAAATATTATTTAGGGCTTACAACTGCAACTCAAGACATGGAAGATTTCTTATCTACCGATTACGGCAAGGCAGTTCTTTCTAGCTCTTCTGTGCAGATTCTTTTAAAACAAGGCACAACAGAAGCAGATACCGTAAGCAAAGCTTTTTATTTATCAGAAGGGGAAAAACAACTGCTTCTTTCGGCAAATATCGGCGAGGGACTTTTTTTTGCCGGGCAAAATCATGTTGGCATAAAAGTTGTTGCCGCACCTTTTGAGCACGAAATTATAACCACAAACCCGCAAGAATTAATGGCAAAACAAGCTGACCAAATAAGTAATGTTGCCGTAAGTAACGACTCTCCTGTCCCAAACTCTACTCCTTTGCCCCAAGCAGCGCAGGAACCAACAACTCCAGTTAATACATAAATAAACGCATATGGCTAACAATTTAAATACAATGGAAGAGATTAAATCTCTTCAGCCTGACTCCCTTCGGTGGAAAAATCTTGTTGCATACTTTGCTGATGACAAAAGAGGAAGAGTAAATCTTAACACCTTACCAGACGGAGAAGTTTTAAAGTTAATAAGCACTTCTAATCTTAACCTTGACATAACTTCTACTCAGGATGTTCTTAATTGGAGGGCCGCAGATCAACGCCTTATAGCACTAGCCAACCTTGCGGTTCCAACAGAAACATCTTCTGTTGGAAGAGAGTATTCAGGCGGGCTGGGCTCCGGAGCATACAACGTTTTGGGGGCCGTAATTGCTCCGTTTATGGGAAAGAAACCTGAATTAATGGAGCAAGATTCCGCGTACCAGAAAATTCGCGAGGAAAAAATTAAGGACTGGCAAAAACAACACCCCGGCAAAAATATCTACGAAACTAAAGAGGGTCTTAATTATCTTTTTGGGTCGCTTGATAACCCTAACGAGCCAACGCTTGCAAACGATACAGAAAAGGCGTTTCGGGAAAAAAATCCCAAAAAAACAGATGCTTACGATAAAAAAAAGAAAAAAATAGAAAAAGACAATGCTAAAGACGCTGCGGTTATACAAACGCAAGCGCTTATTAAACAACACACAGACTATCGCTACAAGCAGGTATACAACAACGCAGCAGCACCAAAATTAAGCAGAAAGGCAATTGAAGCAAAAGTTGCAAAACGAGAGTGGGAAACGTTTATTCGTAAGTATCCCGAAAAGGCAGCGGCTTATGCGCAAAATAACGCGTCTATACAAAAAGCTCTCGCTGCCGTAAAACAAGCTGATGCAGCAAAAAAAAGCCTCAAAAAAGCCGAAGAGGAAAAAAAATCACCAATCGCAAAACCTACGCCTGCACAGCCTGCAGAAACACAGGAGCAGACTAAGATTCAAGCAGAACCAATTGCTACACAAACAGTAATAATAAGCACTCAAGAAGCACCAGCTCCCTCAGGCATTCAAGAATCAATGTCTTCTCCTAAAGAGCCACAGATTGAGGAACCGACTACCCAACAACCGCCAACTTCAACAACGCAAGACCAATCTGGTAGCCGTGTTAGCAGGGCAATTAACGCTTTAAATGCAGCACGAAGTAAGCAAAAAAAAGAAGCCGAAGAAAAAACGGCAAAAGCATTGCTAAAAAAATCTATTTTTAAAAATCCAGCATTTTTATATGCAATTGGAATATTCACTCTTATTACTATTGTAATAATAAT